>JAUNVE010000063.1 GCA_030537795.1 Actinomycetaceae bacterium | reverse complement strand
TGGAGGCGCTACGACACGTATTCGACGGTATCGTTCCCTATCCGCCGCAGATTCTCAGTGCTGAACAAGGCCGAAGCTACGTGACGACCGGTGCCCTCCACACCGCTTTTGATGAAGAAGTGCGCGATGTAGCTGACATGCTTTTGAGCGAATAACGAAGAGGCTTCCATCCGGGTCGTAAGGCGGGACCGAGGTAGCAGGTAAACGCCATGAAACTGTGGGAAAATAAGGGGAGTCGATAGACCACCACAAACTGTAGACCAGGGAAGTGAGACTTTTTCACATGGCATACAAACTGATTTTGCTGCGCCACGGGCAAAGCGACTGGAACGCAAAGAACCTCTTCACCGGCTGGGTCGATGTTCCACTGACCGAAACCGGACGTAAAGAAGCCGTCCACGGCGGAGAATTGCTCAAAAAGGAAGGCATCCTCCCGGATGTGCTCTTTACATCTCTCCTGCGCCGCGCAATCACCACTGCGAACCTGACACTCGATGCGTGCGACCGTCATTGGATTCCGGTTGAACGCAACTGGCGCTTAAATGAGCGCCACTACGGTGCTTTGCAGGGCAAGAACAAAAAGGAAATCCGTGACGAATACGGCGAAGAGCAGTTTATGGAGTGGCGTCGCTCCTACGATACGCCGCCGCCAACCATTGAGGCCGGTTCGGAGTTCTCCCAGGATGGCGATCCCCGCTACGCCGGTGAGCCCATTCCCGCTACCGAATGCCTCAAGGACGTGCTTGAACGCATGCTTCCGTATTGGGAAGAAACCATTGTCCCTGTGATTAAGAGCGGTAAGACGGTTATGATTGCCGCGCACGGAAACTCGTTGCGCGCCATTGTCAAGCATCTCGATGATATTTCAGACGAAGATATTGCGGGCTTGAATATTCCAACCGGTGTGCCGCTGTACTACGAGCTGGATGAGGAAACACTCAAGCCCGTTAAGAAGGGCGGCACCTACCTTGACCCGGATGCCCAGGCCAAGATCGATGCGGTTGCCGCACAGGGCAAGTAGTCGCATTCACACCGTGGGGTAGTTCATGCGCTGAACCGCCTCCTATCATCAATGTGGGGTCCGCCAAACGGTGGACCCCACAGGTGTATTCGCCAGGACTTGTACTTTGCTGATTGATTAGTGCGCAATAGCTCCGGGAGGACGAGACGAAATAACACCAGTATCTGCGCGCCCACAAGAAGTTGAAGTTTATGGCGACCTTAAAACGAGGGATGTCCACAGTAAATAATCGCGGTCACGTAGCGAAGAAGACACGAACCGTACTGTTCCACTTAAGGCAATGTGAAAGCCCGGATACAAGATGATTGATCCCGATGCGTGAGAAAACGCTAACAGTGGTAAAATAGCGGCTGTTCAACTAATTCTAGGAGTTAAATCGCGATGACATTTCATGTCGGGGAAACCGTCGTTTATCCCCACCATGGGGCCGCCACAATCGAAGAGATCACTACGCGAAAATTCGGTGGTGAGGATAAAACCTACCTGACACTGCGGGTGGCCCAAGGGGATCTAACGATCCAAGTACCGGCAGAAAACGTTGATCTTGTCGGCGTGCGCGACGTCGTCGACGAAGAAGGCTACCAGGAAGTGATTGAGGTTCTGCAAGAAGAAAACACCGAAGAACCATCGAACTGGTCGCGACGCTTTAAAGCCAATCAGGAAAAAATTGCTACCGGTGACATCGTTCGAGTCGCGGAAGTTGTCCGAGACTTAAGTCGTCGTGATGCCGCAAAGGGCTTATCGGCCGGCGAGAAACGCATGCTCTCCAAGGCTCGCCAGATTCTCACATCGGAACTTGCGCTGGCGCGAGATATCGACGAAGAAGCTGCCAATGACAAGCTCGACAGTGTTCTAGCAGTCGATGAAGAAGACGACGCAGAAGAGACCAAATAACTGATGAGAAAGAAAGGGCCGTGCGCGCGTGCGTGCGGCCCTTTGCTGACCAATCGCTCGGATATACCCCACAGTTATTCTCCTCAATGGCGCAAAGGATTCATGTGAGACCAGTTTTCACCATCGTTACAGCGGCTGGATCGGGAACCCGACTCGGTTCTGACCGCCCCAAGGCACTGGTGCCGCTAGTGGGTAGTCCTCTCGTTCAGCGCGCGGTCGCCGGGGCTTTAGCTTGCCAGCGAATAACCGGAATTATAGTCACCGCACCGGAGGGCGCCCTCCGCGATTTTCACGCTCTATTCGACGATGATCCTCGTATTCGAGTGGTAGCTGGCGGTGGCGTGCGACAAGAATCCGTTTATCGTGGATTGCAAGAAATACCGGTCCTCGCAAAAGATTTAGATGTGGTGCTCGACGATTTGACGCCCATCCTGATTCACGACGCCGCTCGGTGCCTCACCCCGCAGCGAGTATTCAACGAAATCATCACCGTTCTCGAAGCCGGCCATTGCGCCGCCATCCCGGCACTTCCCGTCACGGACACACAAAAAATCGTGGCAACACAACCCGAAACAGTCTGCGATATTCCCATCGAACGCGTTACCGCTGCAGCAGATCGCTCCCGTTTACGAGCCGTCCAAACACCGCAGGGATTTCATTGGCGCACGATTATTGACGCTCACCGCGACGCAATCCACCGATGGGAAAGCGAAGCGCATGCCGCCACCGACGATGCGGCCCTTGTCGAAGCGCACGGACACGACGTCTACCTCACTCGCGGGTCGCAGATGTCGCTCAAAATCACCACCCCAATCGACCTCACCATCGCACAATACCTGCTCAAACATGCGGCTACATGAGACAATCCGCCCGTCAACAACGCTTCTGCGGGGAATATTAGCTAAGGTCAAAGCGTGACTATCGACCCAAGACACGAGCACGTACAGCCCAACGCAGTGCCGAAAAAACGGCCCGCGCGCAATCAAGTTTTCAATAAGACAGTCCTCGCGTGGTCGCTGTGGGACTGGGGATCGGCGGCATTTAATGCAGTCGCCACAACTTTCGTCTTCTCCGTCTATCTCACCACCGACGGCTTATTCACCGATAAGGACAGCGCGTCTTCCGCCCTCGGCATAGGACTGACCGTCGCCGGGATCGCTATCGCCCTCATGGCACCGATCACCGGCCAGCGCGCAGACCGAAAAGGTCGTGGCACACTGTGGCTCGGAATCAATACCTACCTCGTCGTTGTGCTCACCGCTGCCATGTTCTTCGTGCGTCCGGAATCGCCACTTGGGCCGGTCGGCGCACTGTGGCTTGGTATCGCGTTACTGGGACTGGGGAACGTTTTCTTCGAGTTCGCCTCCGTCAATTACAACGCCATGCTCGGACGTATCTCCACTCCCGAAACCATGGGCCGCGTGTCCGGCCTAGGTTGGGGGTCAGGCTATGTCGGCGGCATCGTCCTACTCCTCATCCTCTTTGTAGGATTTATCCAGCCGGAAGTTGGATGGTTTGGGGTCACCTCCACGGATGGCCTCAACATTCGCGTGGCGATGGTGGTTGCCGCTCTCTGGTTTGGTCTGTCCGCCCTCCCCGTGCTCCTTACTGTGCGTGGACGTAAGGTCGCCGGCTCTGAATTCGAAACCGGACGCGAATCCATCATCACCTCTTACAAACTATTGTGGGGCACTGTCAAACGACTGTGGAAAGAAGCTCCGCATACCGTGTTCTTCCTCCTCGCCTCCGCAGTATTTCGCGACGGTCTCGCCGGAGTTTTCACCTTCGGAGCGGTGATCGGCCGCGGAACATTTGGATTCAGTGCCGGGGAGGTCCTTATTTTCGGAGTGGCCGCCAATGTTGTGGCGGGAATCGCGACCATCGCGTTTGGCGCCTTGGATGACAAGCTCGGACCTAAACGAGTCATCATCATCTCGCTCGTTTCTATGGTGTTGTCGGGTCTGGCTGTCTTTATTTTCCACGACGGAGGGCCGATCATGTTCTGGATCTTCGGTCTTATCCTTTGCGTCTTCGTCGGCCC
Source organism: Actinomycetaceae bacterium (assembly GCA_030537795.1). GTDB lineage: Bacteria > Actinomycetota > Actinomycetes > Actinomycetales > Actinomycetaceae > Gleimia. The sequence goes on along the minus strand of JAUNVE010000063.1, from coordinate 499 downwards.
CGCCCAGTCGGCGTCACGCTCTTTCCTGGCCCGAGTTATTCCCGCTGGACGCGAAGGCGAAGTCTTTGGCCTTTACGCCACCACTGGACGCGCCGTGTCTTTCCTCGCTCCTATGCTGTTCACCGTTTCCATCACCGTCGGCAAAATATTTACGCCAGCGGGCGAATCGGCGCAACACTGGGGAATTTTAGGAATTGCGCTGATTTTGTTGCTCGGGCTTGTAATGATGTTGCCGGTTAAAGCCGAAAAGGCACACCTCGACTCATTCAACGATTAACCTAGCGTTACTACCGATATTTACGCCCTTCCGCCTACAACTGCATACCTAACTGCAAGTTAAACGATATTTAGTTCGCCCGACTTATCCGCCCTCTACGGTCTGCCTAAGGACGTTGCGATGACTCGCTCAGATAACCCCCACGAAGGTACAGGGTCGCCGGAATCGGATGCCGATAGAGACCGTGATACTCCCTCGCCGGAAGGTACAGGGTTGCCGGAA
>JAUNVE010000021.1 GCA_030537795.1 Actinomycetaceae bacterium | reverse complement strand
GACGATGAACGCCTCTGTGTCATCAGCGGGGGAGTGACGCGGTGTGTGGAGTAGTAGTCAATGGATTGTGCGAACTGGCGATGTATTCTATGAGAGTGCTCTGAGAACGCTGAGCAATCTTTCATTATCCTCTGTAGACCTTACGGCTAAGCGAATGTAGTTTTGCCCATTGAAGCCATCTTTAGACGATAGGTCTTTAATGAGTAGGTCCTTCTCAAGGAGTTTCGAGGTGAGCTCACTTGCCGTGTGGGGGGAAAGTACTTCACAAGTGACGAAATTCGCCTGTGAAGGAATAACCCTTAAGAACGGAATTTCGCTGAGGTGCTGCTCGAATTCGGCACGCACCTGGCGAATTTTATCGATGGCTATCGCGTAGCTCTTTTTGTACTTTTCAGCAATTTGTAGATAGAACTCCGCAAAAGAATTGATATTCCATATCGCCACCGATTTCTTCATCCGGTCAACCAGCTCAGTATCGCCGCTGGCAAGGATCCCCAATCGTAGGCCTGCCACTCCAAACGATTTAGAAATCGATTTGATGACAATCATATGCGGATACTGTTCGAGCAGGTCTTCGTGTAGCAGTGAGTTATCATCGCCGTCCGCAAAATCGATGAAGGATTCATCGAGTACGAATGTAATGTCGCGTTTCACCGTCCAATCAGCGAGTTTAAGCGCGCCCTCTTTGTCAATGAAGTTGCCTGACGGGTTGTCTGGGTTAATGACGATGAGTGACTTAATGGGCTGGTCAGAATAAAAACTGATGAGGTCGTCGGCATTGTAGGAGAAATCCGCATTGTCTGCGGTGAAGACGACTGGCTCATCGTCGCGTCGATTGGGATATTCCTCAAAGGTCGGGCGAATGACTCCAAACGGCGCGGGGAGTTCCTCCATTAGCGCTTTAATGAGTTCCGCGGCGCCGTTGCCAACGACCACGGTTTCAGGGGTGAGACCAAAGTTCTTGGCAGCGAGGAGGGAATTCACGCGCATTCCCGAAGGATAGTCGCTGAGAAGCCGATCAAAGCTCGCTCGCATTTCATCTTTCATACGCTCGGGCGGGAAATAAGGATTGACGAGGTAGCAGTAGTCAAGCAACTTCGGATAGCGCCAATATCCACCGAAGCGCGATTCAAATAACTGACGGCGAGTTTCCACATCCGGATGGAAAATCGACGACGCAATGTCGAGATCCTGTAGATCATCGATTTCATACCACTTTTGACCGCTCAGACGCTTGGCCTCAATAACCGGATCGTCGAGGAGAGTAATCACACGTAGCACTTGTTCGTAGTATTCATTTTGTCCCAGTGCTTGCGTGTACGCGTTGAGAAACGGCAAGTAGTGGGTTTTACTGAAATGTTGCGAGAACTTATAGAGGTTAACCGTCTTGTAGTATTGGTCGGCCTCGGCGTAACGGAAGCGAGTCCCCGGGATAAAGACGCGAATATGGTCATTTTCGTCGATTTTAATAACGGTGCCATCCATCCACGATTCATATTTGTCAACGAGTGCGAGAGTATCTCGGGGATCATCGAGAAGTGAATCGAGTACCGAATCCTCAAAGATCAAATCCGATTCAAAAAGGATCGTATCGTCCTCTACGAGATAATCCTGTGCCAGCGCCAAGGAATAAATGTTATTGGTCTGATCGTAGATCTCGTTGTGGACGTAGACAATAGGTGTCGAGATATTCAGTGTAGAAATATAATCCCGCAGTTTATTACCTTCGTATCCGGTGACGATGACAACACGATTGAACTCGCGCGCGTCGATCTGTCGGAGCATTCTCTCGATGAGCGTCACTCCATTGACTTTGATCATACATTTGGTGTTCTTGGCCGTGAGATCTTTAAGACGTGCTCCCATGCCGGCTGCGAGAATGATCCCTTGCATCGCTTATCTCCTATTTTCGGCATCAGTGAACTGATAGGAGGGGTTCATTTCAATATGAGGTTGCGCGCTGTCGAAGCCACGTATTCCACTTGCTCGTCGGACAAACAGGTGTGCAGTGGAAGTGTGACTTCGCTTGTGTACTGGGCGAGAGCCTGGGGATAGTCCGCACTTGAAAAACCGAGGTTCTGGTATGCGGTGAGTTCAGGGAGAGGTTTGTAATGCACGTTGCAGGACACCCCGGCTTCGTACATGTCGTCGATAAACGCATTGCGCTGAGCTACTGAATATCCCGTTAATGTCAGTAAGTACAGGTGACCGGAGGAGCGGAAATCTTCGCCTACGTGCATCAGTGAAGTCGTGGGTGTATCGGATAAAATGTCGTCGTACCGGTCGATAATTTCGTGACGACGACTGATGATTTCGGGGTATCTTTTGAGTTGCGAAAGCCCCAACGCAGCCATAATGTCTGCGAGATTCCATTTGAAAGCCGGGGTTAAAATATCGTATTCCCAAGCGGCGGCATTCATCTTTTCCAAGGCAGACTTGTCCTGACCGTGGAGACAGAGGATGCGTAGCGTTCGTTCAAAATCGTCGTGATCAACCGGAAGATTTTTGCTCCAGCAAAGAGCGCCGCCCTCACCGGTGGTTAAATTCTTCACCGCGTGGAAGCTGAAAGCGGTGAGGTCGGCAACGGAACCAGAAATGGCGCCGTTACGGACTGCGCCGAGCGAGTGTGCGGCGTCAATAATGAGCGCGACACGTCCGATTTTTTCCTGTAGTGAATTAGTGGGATGGAACAGTTCTTTGCGGTTTTCAATCGCACGGTAAATGGCGGTTGTATCGTTCATGACTCCCGCAATATCGACGGCGATAATCGCTTTCGTACGTTCAGTTATCGCATTCTCCCATGTCGAGGGGTCTACGAAATACGACCCGGGAGCAACGTCAACCATCACGATAGTTGCACCAACGTGGTGGATGACAGATGCTGATGCCGTGTACGTGTAGGCGGGAACAATGACCTCGTCCCCGGGGCCGACGCCGAGCGCAACCAATGCCAGTTCTAGACCGGCAGTACACGAGTTGACGAGCACTGTTCCGGCAGCATCGCAGTACTCGGTGAGAGCCTGTGCAAATTGCGTTCCAACTGGACCGGATGTGATCCAACCCGACTTTAAGACATCGACAACCGCGTCAATATCTTCTTGTCTAATGTCCGGTGGGGAAAAAGGAATGTGCACTCCAACGCCTTTCATATGGGATGGCACGACCGGTTCGTCGTTTCATTACGATCTCAACTTATTGCCTAGCGTACCCGATGAGCCAACCCGAGCATTGGAGACAGCGCCGGATATCTGCGCGCAAGCATGGGATTTTGCAGGCGTAGATTGCCAACACGGTATCGCTGGTTCGGAAACACCGATAATCGGCGATAAGATTCAGGTACTAGTACTATCTTGATTTTGAGGTTCGTATGTACCTTTCGACGTGGTTCCGGCGTTTAACTCTCGCTGTTGCCGATGCACTGAGCTGGGTGATCGCCGCACTAGCTATTACGGCTCTGCGATTTAGCTTGAATCTTAATGCTACGGATCGTAACGCTGTGCTCGTATATGCCGGAGTGTCGATTGCGATGCAGCTGGCAGTCGGCTTTATGACTAAGCAGTACCGCAATCGCTACTGGATTGGCTCATTTGAAGAAGTCGTCGCTCTAGCGATTCTTGTTCTTATGTCGGGGACGGTAGGTGCCCTGTCAACTCTCATCTATCCGGGAGAGTTCGTATCGGGAGCTGTAGCCGTATCAACTCCTCCACTTGCACTTCTCATCATGGCCGGAAGTCGAACCGTATGGCGAGCGTACAAATCTGTTGCGCGGTCAGGCGCGTCTGATCCCGAGCCGGTGCTTGTCGTTGGAGCCGGCGTATCGGGCCATGAATTGATCCGTCAGCTCAAAGTTGATACGTCAGCTCCCTATGAAGCGGTTGGCCTTATTGATGACTCGCCAGCGAAGAAGAATTTGCGTCTTGAGGGCGTGCGAGTACTGGGAACACGCGACGATCTGGTTCGCATTGCGCGAGAAAAGGGTGTCACGACAGTTGTGTACTGCATTAGTTCCGCCCCATCATCTGTTGCTCGCGAGTACTCAAATATTTGTGATTCGGCTGGCCTCACTATGATGACGATTCCCCCCGTCTCGAAGCTCATCGGGGGGAAAATCGACCTCAACGATATTCGGGAAATTGATGTTACCGACCTGCTTGGACGCAAACAGGTCAAAACAAATCTTCGCGAAATCGCGCAATACCTGACGGGTAAAGTCGTTATGGTAACGGGAGCCGGGGGGTCGATCGGATCTGAAATCTGCCGTCAAGTAAATGCTCTGGGGCCGAAAGAACTTGTACTGCTTGATCGTGATGAGTCAGCCCTTCACGCCATGCAACTCGAACTGTATGGCAAGGGACTGCTCGATACTCCCGATATGGTGCTGTGTTCGATTAGGGATGAGGACGCGTTACGAGCCGTTTTTGAAGAGCACCGCCCGCAGGTCGTCTTTCACACGGCTGCACTCAAGCATCTACCCATGCTGGAGCAGTACCCCGAGGAAGGGTGGAAAACCAACGTATTAGGCAGCCAGAATCTTCTGAAGCTCGCGATTGAGTTTGACGTGGAGACATTCGTCAATATTTCCACAGATAAGGCGGCAGATCCTACCTCCGTACTTGGTCGGACAAAACGCTTAGCCGAAAGACTCGCGGCTCATTATGCGGAAAAATCATCCGGGCGTATTGTGTCAGTCCGTTTTGGCAACGTGCTAGGTTCGCGAGGGTCGATGCTATGGACTTTCCGGAAGCAGATTGACAAGGGAGGTCCCGTCACAGTTACTCATCCGGATGTTGAACGGTACTTTATGACGATTCCGGAAGCCTGCTCGCTTGTTATCCAAGCCGGAGCTATTGGTCGTCCAGGTGAAGTGATGGTTCTTGATATGGGACAACCAGTGAAGATTCTGGATGTCGCCAAGGGCATGATTGCTAAGAGCGATAAGGATATTGACATTGTATTTACTGGCTTGCGCCCGGGCGAGAAACTCACCGAGGTGCTTCGAGGCGGTAACGAAAGCGATAACCGTCCTTTCCACCCGCTGATCTCTCACGTGTCAGTGCCGCCGTTGGATCCTTCTGCTGTGGAAGCTGAACACGCAGCGGCAGTTGAGAAAGATGGTGTTCTGCACCAATAGTGGACGGGAGTTATACACCAGCCTCTGGTGTCAAAAAAACGATATCGGGGTGGGAACGACAAATTAATCTGGCGAGCGTATAGTCTGAAATAAGCTGCTCGGGACTTATAAACGAGCGGTTTCGTCATACGAGGGGGTTACGTGTTTTTTGGAGCGATCTTAGCCGGTGGAACGGGATCTCGGATGAAACTGGATACCATGCCTAAACAGTTTCTACCGCTTGGTGATAAACCTATTTTTCTGCACACGGTTGAAAAGTTTTTGCTTGTCGAATCGATTGATGAAGTGTATCTGGGGGTACATCCCGATTGGCTTGGCGAGGCGAAGCGAGTGTTAACACAGGCAGGTTTAGCCGATCGTGTCAAACTAGTGACGGGAGGTGGCGATCGTAACAGCACGATTTTCAATATCGTCGATACGATCGAATCAGCACACCCGGGTGAAGACCATGTCATAGTCACGCACGATGCTGTGAGACCATTCGTGACCGCACGAATAATTGAAGATAATATCGCTGCTGCTCAGGAATTTGGTGGTTGCGATACAGTTATTCCCGCGACGGATACGATTGTTGAAGGACAAGACGGGGAGTTCGTCTCCGCCATACCAAACCGAGCCGTTCTCTACCAAGGACAAACTCCACAGTCATTCAAAATCAGTGTGCTGAAGCAAGCCTTTGCAGAATTATCAGATGAGGACAGGTCCGTACTGACTGATGCGTGTAAAGCACTTGTACTAACCGGACACCCGGTTAAATTGGTAGAAGGAGCGGACTCAAATATTAAACTCACCACGGTGATGGACTATAACGTTGCGCGAGCTCTTGTTCACCGTCTAGATGAGGAAACACGTGATTAGTACGATCTATCAGCTCGTTTCGCCGCGGACTTTTTCGACGGACTTTCGCGAAATTGACGATACAACGAGCGTTCTCATACGGCCGAAATATATGTCCGTATGCCAGGCCGATCAGAGATATATGCAGGGGCATCGACCGCAGGAGGTATTGCGGAAAAAGTTGCCAATGGCTCTGATTCATGAAGCAGTGGGTACCGTTGTGCTTGATCGAACTGGGAACTATCAAGTTGGCCAAGCGGTGGCGATGATTCCGAATATTGCGGGTCCGGGGCGGCCGGGCATCTACGAAAATTACACGGAAGGGTCCCGTTTCTTATCATCTGGCTATGACGGATTTATGCGTGAGATCGTTGATCTACCACCGGACCGTGTTGTTGCTATTCCCCGCGCTGATGCGCAAACATCGCTTACCGAGTTATGCTCGGTGTCCTACCACGCGATTAGACGTTTTGAAGAAACCTCGCATGATTTCCGCGAGCGCATTGGTGTGTGGGGGGATGGTCCTGTCGGATATCTGACAGCCACACTGCTCAAGCATGCCTACCCCGAGTTCCACGTTAGCGTGATTGGGCGACACTCGGATAAGCTGGCATATTTTACGCTGGTTGATAGACGATACGTGACGGAGGAACTACCGTCAGAGGTGCGATTTGATCACGTATTCGAATGTACCGGCGGCACTGGAGCTGAGAATGCGGTTGAACAGGCTATTGAACATATTAGACCACAGGGCACCATTATTCTTATGGGGGTGAGTGAAAATCCCATTGATGTAGATACGCGTATGGTGCTGGAGAAGGGGCTTACACTGGTTGGGGCGTCGCGTTCTGGTCGTGTAGATTTCGAAAGAGCCGCTCAGATTTGGCGCGATCCGCATATCGCAAACCAGATTGGGAAAATTGTCTACGAAGATGAACCCGTTCGTTCGATTGACGATATTTTTCGCGCGTTCAACACGGATCTCGTAACCCCCTTTAAAACAGCTTTCAAGTGGGAGCTGTAAATGACCGCTCAGCCCGTTATTACTTTCGTCGTCCCCGTATACAATACGGAGAGATATCTTGATCGTTGTGTGGAGTCTTTACTTGCACAAACGATCGAGGATTTTGAAATCATCTTGGTGAATGACGGGGCGACAGATAGTTCTCCAATAATATGCGAACGTTGGCGGCTTCGTGACCGTCGCATTCGAGTCATTACCCAAAAAAATGGTGGACTATCTGCCGCGCGCAATACAGGGGTCGAACATGCTCGCGGAAATTTCATCGGTTTCATAGACTCTGATGACTACGTCAAAGCGCAGTTCGCTGAAGTTGCGTTAACCAATTTTGACGATAACGATGATCAAATCGATCTAGTTGCCCTTGGTATCCTTGATCGTTATCCCGATAAAGAAAGCGTAAGTACGCCATTTCGCAAGGGTTGCGTGCCATACGAAGAGTTTTTTCGTCTCGCACTCATCGGTCAAGTACCTGGATCAGTCTGTAACAGAGTATTCCGCAGATCAGCTCTAACTACGGTTCGTTTTCGTCCAGGACGCTATTACGAAGACATGTTTTTTACGGGTGATTGCGTTGGGCAGATACGCAAAGCTTGTTTTGATTTGGAACCGTTATATATCTATGACCATCGTCCAGGTTCCATCACGACCGGTCATTTCAGCCCGGGTGCTCTAGACTGTATTCACTCGGCGGAAAGCTGCGTAAAGATCGCCGAGAGCATGAGCAAAGACGTTAAGGTCGCTGCGCGATTTCGGGCAACGTGGTCGCGGTACAACGTTCTTGATCGCATGCTCCAATCAGATACTGGCAACGACATACGCTATCGGGAGCTGAAGCAAGCTATTATTCGGGATTTACGAGGACGAACGAAAGAAGTTATTGCGAGCCCTAATTTTTCAAGCGGACGTAAATTGGCGGCAGTCGCGCTTTTGTTCAGTGAACGTGCCTACGCCTATGCGACCAGTTTTAAGACGGGAGTGCGATGAGTAAATCTCAAAAAATCGCGTTCATCGTGTCACGTATTTCTTGGGTTGGCGGCACAGGAGCCGTCACATGTTCGTTAGCCAATGCGCTGGTTGATGATGGTCAGAATGTTCTGATTATTAGTTTGGAGAAAGACTCGAATCAAGTTCCTGCTTTTCCCCTGGATTCTCGTGTCAAAGTCGTCGGACTCAATACGCAACAAACTCGGTTACGAGGAAGGATCCTGGAGAATTTTTGGACAATCGGTCGAGTGTTGAAACAATATCGCATTGATCAATGCATTCTCGTCGGCAATTATCAGGGGCTTATCGCTTCTCCGACGGTTGCGATGTCTCGGTTGAATCCGTTAAGGCGCACCCGATTTATGTTTCACGATCACGGTGCCCTGATGAATCAGTGGGATAACTATCCCGTGCGATTTATGCGTTGGCTTTGTACCATGATTTGCCATGATGTGATTACACTTACTGAGTCCTCTCGTCAGGCTTATATTGAGAGATTTCACGCATCTCCTGATCGCGTTACCGCCATCTCTAACTGGATCGATCCAGCCATTATTGACTCGCGCACCCCCTACTCAATGGATTCCAAGAAAATTCTGTGGGCCGGGCGAATGACTGATGAGAAAGGTAGCCAGCGCATTGTTCCGATTTGCGAAAAAGCACTAACTCAATTTCCCGATTGGATCGTGGAGGTAGCTGGCGATGGCCCCGGATTCCAATCTCTGTTTGAAGAAGTCGCACGATCGCCTATTGGAAGTCAGATTCAGCTGCTCGGCACAGTGCCAAATATCTCGTCCCGTCTCAGTGAATATGCTTTCGTCTTTCTCACATCTGATCGAGAGGGCATGCCAATGATCCTCCTCGAGGCAAAGGGAGCTGGAATACCGATGGTCAGTTTCGATGTGTCGACCGGCCCCTCCGCCATAATTCAAGATGGGGTGGATGGCGTACTAGTGCCTCCTTATAGTATTGATGCTTTCGCTGAAGCGCTCATAAAACTCATGGCATCGCCTAAACTCCGGCAATCGATGGCCGAAGCGTCTCGGAAAGATAGCGAGCGCTTTAGTAAGCACGAGATAATGAAAAAGTGGCTTGAGATACTCAACGTTGAGAGGAAACCGTAATGAGTCAGGGAGCGCAACTGTCATCGGAGGAAATTAAACAGGTTCTGTTTGAGGATTTAGAAATATTTGATCGATTTTGTGACGAACATCAACTGAAATACTGGTTGGTATATGGAACTGCATTGGGAGCAATTCGACACCAGGGTTTCATCCCGTGGGATGATGATCTGGATATTGCCATGCCGGACTCAGAGTGGAAGAGGCTAGTATCTATTGCTTCCGACAATGACGGATATATTGCCGAACATTTGCGGCTTGTTTCTCCGGAGTTGAATCCGTCGATTTATACACCGTTTGGGAAAATTGTCGATACGAGAACAGTAGCCGTAGAGGATGTGCTTCGCGATGATGCGATTGACGGAGCAATCGGACTATGGATTGACGTATTTCGCTACACGGGGCGTCCCGAGTCTACGGTCAAGCGTCATGTCATCGATTTCATTTACTCAGGGGCCCATGCATTCTTAAAGCTTTCGACTTGGAAACTTCGCCCCGGAGAATCAAAATGGGGAACTACAGCTAGATATCTATTGGTTATGCCAGCTCGGTTGTTGGGGCCGTCTCGCATTAATCGATTCATGTTGTGGTTTGAGAACAAGGTTCTGCCCCTTTATGGAAGTACCCGAGAGGTGTATACGCCCACAAATAAGAAACTTTACTGGCCGAAAGAATATTTTTCTCAACTGGTTCGGGTACCTTTTGAATCGGGATATTTCCCGGTGCCCGCTCATTTTGATGAGGTTTTACGTCGCCAATATGATGACTACATGACTCCTCCACCGCAGCAAGACCGGCGGGGACACGGTATGCGAGTATATTGGACCCAAGCCCCGAATAACCAGACGTGATATTCGAGGACAATGTCGCAGGATTGCCCAATCACCCGAGAGAGCAAAGTAGCATGTGTGGCATGAGGAACATGAAAAAGAAGAATATTCCGTCGCATGAGATTAAAGAAATACTATTCAGCATACTTCAACAATTTGATGAATTTTGCGCCGAGCACAACTTAAAATATTGGTTGGCGTACGGAACAGCATTAGGTGCTGTTCGACACGGAGGCTTTATCCCGTGGGATGACGATATCGATGTAGTAATGACGGATGAAGGCTATCAACGGTTCATCAATCTAGTTCAGCAAAATGATGGTTATCTTAACAAAGATCTTCGTCTCGAATGTGCGGATATCAATCCCCAGGTATTCACCCCAATAGCAAAGGTGATTGATACACGAACTCTTGTTTTCGAGGAGGATCGACGCCGCTCGACGTCTACACTCGAGCTAGGTCTTTGGCTCGATGTGTTTCCCCTGGTGGGAGTACATACAAACCGGTATAAACGCGCTATTTCCAATCGGTTGTACTCGACTGTATACGCAATGCAGAGACTAAAAACCTGGAAGTTACGCCCGGGCTTATCGCCCCTTGGGACTCTCGCTCGGTATCTCCTAGTCGTACCCGTTCGGTTAATCCCTATTGAAACGCTCAACCATCTTCACATGTGGATCTACCGCCATTGTTTTGAGAAGTTTAGCTCGTCCAAAGAAGTATATGATCCACTCAATAGTTCCAAAATATGGCCTAAAGCATGCTTTGAAAGCAAGCAAATGCGTGTTTTTGAAGGACAGGAGTTCCCCGTGCCATCGGATGTTGATACTTATTTAAAGATTTGCTATGGAGACTACATGCAGATACCTCCGATTGAGGAACGCCAAGACCATCGACTTGTTGCCTATTGGAAATAGGCTTCAAAATGGAATGACAACGCATGGTCAGTGAGGCGCCATCGGAGGTAGCCACGCTGAGTTGGGTTCGGCTTTGTGCGAGGAGGGCCAGACCTGAGTGATTGAAAGGCGATGACAACAGAAATTGGTCAACAATCGACCTCTAATGAGAAGTAGGTAGGTGTTGGTTGAAGACGGTGATCGCCTTATTCAGTTCCTCGCCAAGGGCGCTGAATATAACGGCCATAGTCGGAATCCTAAAGCGTAGAATTTGATAGCAATGTTAACTGCGCACAAGGTAAGTATCGTCGATAGTCGCTCGTCCGCTTGGGAACCCGTTTTGCGTGAAGATATAGCGATGTCGGATACCGGTCTCTGGCTCGATGTCTTCCCGAGTGCAGGGAAAACAGTTCGACAGCGAGACAGCATGTCGCAGGTTTTTGTATTCCTCAGCCTACGCACTTTTGCGGCTATCCACTCTGAAGCTAAAACCCGGGTTATCTCGCTGGGGAACGGTAGCCCGTTATGTGCTTGCACCACCCGTCCAATTCATTGGTCCCAGATGGATTAATCCTATGCGTCTGCGTTTCGTCGTCATCTATTCCCAGAGTTCGGGGAATCCCGGGTGGTTTATTCACCCGTGGCAACGAACTTTTGGTGGTCCGCGCGTGTATTTGATGGCACCGTCAATGGGACATTTGAAGGCAGCAAATACCCCCTGCCGGCTGGTTATAATGAAGACCTTACTCGTTTATATGGCGACTACATGGAAAGTCTCCCAGAAGGCGAACGCGGAAACCATAACATCGAGGCGTGTTGGAAATAGGACAGGCTCCTGGCGTATTATTTTCATGCATAAAATGAGAGGAGTTGCTCGATACCATGCTAACGGCAATCCGTGCGTGTCTACTAGTAGCCGGTCCTCTCATTTTCGTTTCAGGTATCATCCTTGATGACCCACTATGGCTGTTGGCAGCGGTTATTACCACGTGGTTAGGCTCACTAATATACACATGGCAAAAATGGCAACGCCTGTTTGTGATGGGATTTTTTCTCCTGTGTTTTTCTGTATTTCTCATGTGGCGCCCAGTCATAAATGTGGCACGGGGAAACCTATGGTTAAGTCAGCCACCGAGCGGAACATTTTTTGCACTCAAACTCCTCATGCTCTCTCTCGTGTCGTTACAGATTGGAGCTTTTTCGGTCAGCTTTATCCGCGAAAGAGCTGATCAAACAGTCGGAAGTCTCCATCCGCAGCAGCCCCGTCGCCTATCAATGAGCCCGATTGAAGAGCGCCGCGATACGGACCCCTATATCCAAGCGTTTGCAACTGTCTCACTGATCCTCTTTATCGTCGGATTAGTTGCGTCCTATTATCTTGGCTACGAAAAGCTTGCCTTCATGCAGGGGCGCGAGTACATCGAGTTTTTCGCGCTGTATACAGAACAAGCATCTCTTCCTGTGAGAACACTTGCAACATTTATGCCGTATGCCCTGTGCGCGTACCTAGTAACTATGCCGCGCAAACATATGGCGTTTACGGTGCTCACGCTCTATATTTCGACCCAACTGCCAACACTACTCATTGGACTACGTGGTCGCTTCATGTTTGCCGTGGTTTTTGCCGTTGTCTATTACGTATTCCGCCACCGCAGAGAAAGCCGCGATGTATGGCTGGGGACGTTTGAAAAATTAGCGTTGCTACTCGGCGCTCCCGTAGCTGTGCTAGCGCTCAATGCGCTGAATTATCTTCGCGCGGGAACAACTACCCATTTTGCCGCCATTACCGACTCATTTCTCGATTTCTTTCATAAGCAGGGGGTGTCGTTTAAAATGCTCACCTTCTCCTATTCTGAGATTCCTCGCCTCCCAGATGGATTCCACAGCTACACTTTCGGGCCCATTATCGATTACGTGACACGCGGGCCTATCGGACAAGCAATGGGGAATAAGCCACTTCCAGGTAATAACTCTGTGGAAATGGCCCTTGAATCGAATAGTTTCTCACACGCCATGTCTTTTCTTACTCACTCGAATTACCTCGGCGGTGAAGGCTACGGATCCTCATATACGATTGAGCTATTCACAGACTTCGGATGGTTAGGCGTGCTCATTGGCGGAATAGTGCTGGGAGTATCACTCACCCTCATCCCTTCGTTTATTGACCGAGGGGGAGTCATTGGTATCGCAACGCTTTACGCGGTGACTCAAATCATGTGGTTACCGCGAGATTCAGCGCTAGGCTGGGTTTCGTTCTTAAGCACACCGCAGTTCTGGCTTTTTGTCATTATTTGTTTGGTGGGAGCCGCCACTTGGCAACACGTGCGTCGACCGCTATACGCTTACAATTACGATATTGACTCTTTGAGGAGGGCTCATGCGCCGATATACTCTCGATGATTTCCTCGGCACGATTGCTCGCCGGTGGGCGATCGCGGTGGGGGTGGCGATCATCCTCATTGGACTTGTCACCATACCTGCTATACGAGAAGATATTGCCGAGCCAGACTACACATCGCAAGCGGTCATCCTTATCGCCGAACCACGTCAAATTCAGGTGAATGACGAACTTGTAGAAATTCCTGACTTGCGACTGGCATGGACGATAGCGCGGTCAGTGGTTGAGAGTGAACCCGTCGCTGAATCCGCTGCGCGCAAAGCTGGTGTCGAGCCGTCTGATATCTCGATCTCATCACCACAGCAAAACGACCCTTACGATAATTCTCCAATGTCTCTGCCCATGATCTATCTTGATGTGACAGCTAGGGAGCCTGAAATAGCCCATCAATCCGCGGTTGGAGCTATTGAGGAAACAATTAGCATCCTCACGACTGAATTTAGCTTCTCAGACGTTTCGGTCTATCAGGAGGCAACTCTTCCCGATCGGGTTGAGCAAGAAGTTCCAGGGTTAGTTGAGAAGTTGCCCAAGAAAAAGATGACAGCTGTCGCGATTCTCGGGTTTTTCGGCACGCTACTTGTCGCAGCTGGACTCGAAATTCTCCGTCCACGTATCCGTAGTCGTCGTGACGCGAGTGCGATGACAGGGCGCCCCACGGCGGGCACGCTGAAAATGACGTCGGATGCCCTAGCCCATCGAGTCCAATTGGAAGAACTCATCTCAATGATCAACATGAGCTTTGCCACCGACGGACGTGTCGTCGTGACCGGGTTCAGTGACCGGGATCAAGCTCACCGGGTAGCGGATGCCCTGAAAAAACATGATGATCTTCGCTCTGAGGTTGCATTTGTCGAGGCACTTGGAAGCCATCCCTTGAATACCCGCGACCTTCGCCCCGATGACGCTTTGCTACTTGTTGCCAAAGAAAATGCGTCGTCAGCAACCGAAATCGAACGGACACTCCGGCTAGTTGAAGCGGCAGGCATAACCGACAGCGCTATCGTCTACACCTACTAGTGTTATGAGACTAGAGCGCTCTGCCCAAAACCTGGCAGCGTCAGTTTTTGGTCAAACTGTATCCGTTCTGTTCAGCTTTGCGACAAGAATGGTATTCGTCCGGACTTTAGCGCAAGAGTATCTTGGCGTTGAAGGGCTCTTCTCTTCCGTGCTACTCGTGCTCTCTCTCGCTGAATTGGGAATTGGGCCGGCCATTGTCTATTCCCTCTATGAACCGCTGGCGCACAAAAACGAAAGTAAAGTTCGCTCACTCATGCGGCTGTACCGCAATGCCTACTGGGTGGTTGGTGGTGTGGTTGCTGTTCTCGGACTTCTCATATCGTTCAAGCTCCACTGGTTTATTAAGACCCCACCGGATATCGCTAATCTGCAACTCATTTTCCTCGCCTTTGTTCTCAACTCAGCACTGTCGTATTTCTTTTCATACAAAGGCTCGCTCATAGCTGCAGATCAAAAGAATTACGTGGTTGTTCTCAACCAGTACGGTTGGAATGTCCTCATGTGCATTGGACAAATGGCGCTGCTGTGGATCTTCCACAGCTACTGGCTTTTCCTCGCGTGCATGTTAGTAGCCACGCTGGGACAAAATATCATGATTTCAATCATCTCGAACCGGATGTATCCCTATCAACTGCGGGGTGAGGTCGACAAATTAGACAAAAAGACGCTGTCTGAGATTAAGAAGAATACGACTGCGCTGGTTATTCACTCACTGGCCGGGGTGGCCTCGACACCAGTTACGAATATGATTCTCTCGACGTTCGTGGGGCTGACCGTAGTGGCGATATACGCAAACTACTTGCTCGTCACACGCGCCCTCGAGCGCTTAGTGTCACAGGTATTTCGTGCCATCACCGCACCGGTGGGGAATCTCGGTGTAACAGAATCCGATGATCGCAAGCATGAAATTTTCCGCATCTCTTTCTATATGAACGCCTTCTTTGCCGCGATTACAGCAGTACCACTCATTGTCGTCTTCGAAGATACAATGCGGCTCTTTTTTGGCGAGAAATACGTATTTGCTTTCACCATTGAAGTGCTTATTGTGATCCTCTTCTATACAAAGCAAATACGGGCTGCTGCCCTGAGCTTCACCAGTGCATTCGGGCTCTATTGGTTTACGCGGTGGAAGGCGGTAGCTGAGGCAGTTACTCTGATTGCACTGAGTTTCATTCTCGTTCACGCCTATTCAATCAGCGGCATTATGGTGGCTAATATCGGCAGCTGTATTTTTATTTCCGCGACAATTGAGGGGTATATGCTGTACAAGCATGGGCTCCATCGATCATCTGTTCCATATTTCAAGCGAATGGCGCTGTATTTTGTGCTGACCGTATTGTTGGGGACCATCGTCGTCTTTGTGTGTTCATTCATTCCCGGTAGTTCAATCTACTCACTGCTGGTCAAAGGAACACTGTCGCTAACCATGTCGATCATCGGCTTTATTGCTATGACATTTTGGCTACCGGAGTTCTCGGCAACAATCCCCTTCGCACGCCGCTTTATTCGCCTCATATTGCGTCGCCGATGATATCTCGGGCTCGCCACACGTATTATGAGAGTAGATCGTCGTTGCTGAGATAAGGAAAGCTCATGGCCAAGCAAGTGACTGCCGCACAGTTGCAAGCAATGCAGCAGTTGTCACTGACAATGTATGAAAAGTTCGCGGAGTTCTGTGATCGGCATAGCCTGCAGTATTTCGTGATCGGAGGCGGCCTCATCGGAGCTCTCAGGCACGGAGGCTTCATTCCCTGGGATGACGACCTCGACGTATTTATGCCTCGTGCCGACTACGAACGTTTTGGGAAACTGTGGCGCTCAGATCCGAAGGCGCCCTACAAGTATGTGCGCACGGGGAAGAATCTTGTAACCGGGGACCTCATGGCGAAGCTCTGCGATGAATCGACCACGCTCGTGACTACCTACCAGCAAGATGTCGAGATGCCACAGGGGTTTACTTTCGACATTCTCCCAATCGACGGCTGTCCCCAGCCGGGGTCCGCGCGACGCAAAGAACAAAAAGCACTCGCTCTTGTCTACTCCCTATACAACTCGCAGACTATTCCGAAGAATCACGGGAAACTCAAAGCACTAGCGTCTCAAGCCCTCCTTAGCCTTGTACCCGGTAAAGGACAGCGATATGGACTGTGGAGGTACTGCGAAAAACGAATGAGTCGATGGCCAATTGCAGCGAGTAGCTATATCACCGAGCTGTGCGCGGGACCAAAATACATGCAAAATGAATATCCTGCCGAATGGTTCGCATCGTCAGTCATGCTTCCTTTCGAGAACACGCACATACGCGTGCCCGTTGGGTATCGAGATTACCTCTCCATGGCATTTGGAAATTGGCGCGAGCTGCCGCCAAAAGATAAGCAGAAGCCGCCGCATGATGTGGCCTTTATCGATCTTGATACCCCGTATAGCGAGTACATGGTGGACGGACGACTCGTCCTACCGGCATAACGAACATTTCGATAAACGCTAGTACGGCGGGTACGAAGAGATTTTAACTATTGTGGAACTTCAATAGTCCGTCAATCACACCCCGCACGGTGCCAATGCCATAACCTACATGTAATAGCGGGAATATAGCAGGAAGTGCGAGACTTTGAATCGAATGCGGGGCTGATTTCATGGCGGCTGCGCTCATGACTGCATCCGTTACCAGATAGCTACCGACGACGAGTTTGAATGGTAGACGTTTCCCAGTCAAAGCGAGGCCTGCACTCGCTGCGAGAGAAGCGACAAATGCCCCCGGAACCAGGTGGTAGAACGCGACTGATCGTGGTTGAACGAAAAGCGTACGACCGATCCAATAGCCGTTGCCGTATTTTTGCTTGAGCATGGAGCGCAGTGTCGCACGGACGATCTGGTATGACCTGATTCGAGGATCTAGGCGGAGACGGTAACCGGCCTCGCGCATCCGGTAGTAGAAATCGTTGTCTTCCGTGCGTCTGAGATCTTCGTTCAAGTGCCCAACGCTATCAATAACTTTTCGCCGGTATGCCCCGTGGAAAAGTGACTGAACATCAGAGGCCTGTGCGCGACCTCCTCGGTAGGGGGCGATTGAGGCTCCGAAAACGGATTCTTCCGCCGTCAAGAGCACGCGTTGCCAGGTTGTGGCGTCTGCCGGAACGATGCAGGGACGGTCTCCGCCACACACATCTTCGCCCTCACCCATGACTGTGACAATTTGCGATACGAAATCCGCGGGGAGCTGAGCATGCGCATCAACACGAACGGCAATATCTCCGGAGAAAGTAGCTAAAAAAATATTCCATCCGGGCGCGAGTATTTTTTTCGGATTATCGGTGACCACAACATCGTGGAACTCGGGGTGCTCACGCGCGAATGCTTCCATAAGTTGGCGGGTGCCATCTGTAGAGCCGGAATCAATAAGGACAAGTTCGATATTTTCAAGCGGATAGTCCTGAGCGCGAATATCGTCAAGGAGACGCGGGAGATAATCCTCCTCATTCAACGCGATAACACCGACACTTACCAGCGGATTCCACTCGGTCATAGCTCGCCCTTTCTTCACGTGTTTTCTATGGTACCCACAGTGCCACAAGAAACGACCCTTCCCGACGGAGCGGGTGTTGCGGTCACGGATGCAATCGACCAGCTATCACGTGTCGGTCGGCTCTGTATAGCCTGTCTAGGCTATCTTCACGTGGGCGGGACTTCGCTTAACTGGCTGAGGCTCTCTCACGCTGGCTGTGTGCAGCAAGTTGCTCGCTTCCTGAAGTAGCCCCGCATAACGTGCCGTGCAGAACTTGCCCGCCAGCAAACGGTACACTGGCTAACGACTGTAGTGCTCGAACTGAAGAGGATCATGAAAAACGCATTTGATCGCATCACTTCCGCGGTTGCGCTCGCGGCACTGTCTCCGTTGTTTGGCGCCGTCGCCGTTGCCATTAAGGCGGATTCCGCAGGACCAGTTTTCTTTCGTCAAGAACGCGTCGGCCAGTTCGGTAAACCATTTCGGATCCATAAGTTTCGCACCATGGTCAATGAGAAACCGCGCGTTAATGTGTCTGCGGCGGGGGACCCTCGAGTTACCCGCGTTGGAAAAGTGCTTCGCAAAACGAAGATCGATGAGCTACCTCAACTGATCGACGTATTTGTCGGAGATATGTCAATTGTGGGGCCTCGCCCCGAAGTGCCGGAATATGTCGACCAGTGGCCCGAAGAACTGCGGCCCCTCATCCTTTCTGTGCGTCCGGGAATCACGGATCCGGCATCTATTAAATACCGCAATGAGGCAGAAGAGCTGGCGCAAGCAGACGATCCCGAACGCTACTATGTCGATGTTCTGCTCCCGCGGAAAACTCAGCTATACGCCGAATACGTACGCAACCGGAGCTTTACCCGCGACCTTCAGATTATTCTTGAGACGCTCATCACCGTAATCCGCGACTAGCGGTCGGCTGAGACCCCGTATTTACACAGGTCGTGAAAGTCGATTGCCGTCCAATCGCTACCGTGCGTTACGGATAAGGGTTTCTACCACACGATCAGCGGCGTGGCCGTCACCGTAGGGTGTTGCATCGACATCATCGGGCCGTGGTCGCATGGCAGCTTCGATGAGGGCGGGGCCGGGTTCCACCAGGACATTCCAACCATATTCCACGGTTTCTACCCACTCGGTTTCAGGGCGAACGGTAGTACAGGGAGTACGCAACAAGAACGCTTCTTTTTGTAAACCACCCGAATCGGTGATGACGCCCTTCGCCTGATCAACTGAGGCGACGAGTTGAGGATAGGCCAGCGGAGAATGAACGTGCAGATTGCCTCGTCCAATGGGCAAACCAAATTCCTCGGCCTTCGCGACGAGTCGCGGATGGGCCAAAATAGCCACTGGATGGGGTAGTGCGCCGAGGGCGTCAAGCACTTGTTCTAACCGCTGCGGACTATCGGTATTGGCAGGCCGGTGGATAGTTGCCACGAAGTACTCGCCTTTCGGGAAGCCAAACTCCTCACTGATCGGGCTTGATTGCCCGGCGACCAGATCTCGCGTATGAAAAAGAACATCGGTCATGACGTCACCGACGACAACAGTACGTTCCGCCAGGCCCTCGGTCCGCAAGTGTTCACGTGCCACCTCTGTTGGCGCGAGAAGTAGATCGGCCGCATGGTCGGTGAGCACGCGATTGATTTCTTCCGGCATCATTCGGTTAAAAGAACGTAGCCCGGCCTCCAAATGGGCGGTGGGAATATGGAGTTTTACTGCCGAAAGCGCAGCTGCCAGTGTTGAGTTCGTATCCCCATAGACGAGCATCCAGTCAGGGGCGTGTTTTTCGACGACCTCATCCATAGCGGCTAGCATCGCCCCCGTTTGCCGCCCGTGGGTGCCCGAACCGATGCCTAAATGCTCCTGAGGGGCTGGAATATTGAGGTCGTCAAAAAAGACATCCGACAGCATAGGGTCGTAGTGCTGTCCCGTATGAACCACGATGTGGTCGACGCCTGCTCGAGCGCAAGCATGCGCGATTGGGGCGAGTTTAACGAACTGAGGGCGCGCCCCCACAACTGACATGATCTTCATATCTCCACCATAATCGACGCTGGGAGAGGGCAAAAACCTGAGTCGCATCACGGCGTTAATGTAACGAGTGAGTACACTTGCTATGAGCAAGGTATCGGGTTACGGAAGGGATATCACCATGCGGATAGCTGTTGTCGCCATGGGGAAAATAGGACTGCCGCTTGCCGTGCAGTTTGCAGATTCGGGACACGACGTGATCGGTGTCGACGTCAATGCAGAAACCGTCGCCCATATCAATGCTGGACGCGAACCATTTCCCGGAGAAGCTCACCTGCAAGAAAAATTGTCTGCGCTGGTCCCGGCTGGGAAACTCCGGGCGACTACCGACTATGCCGAAGCGATACCCGAGGCCGATGCCGTAGTTATCGTGGTGCCTCTTTTCGTCAATGACGAAACCTGGGCACCGGATTTTGCATGGATGGATAGCGCCACGCGATCCCTGGCGGAACATCTGACACCGGGCACTCTCATTTCCTATGAAACTACGTTGCCGGTGAGCACTACCCGACACCGCTGGAAACCGCTGATTGAAGAAATTTCGGGGCTTGTGGAAGGCGAGGATTTCCACCTCGTGTTTTCCCCTGAACGCGTGTTGACCGGCCGGGTATTTGCCGATCTTCGTCGCTATCCCAAACTTGTCGGCGCACTCAGTAGCGAAGGCGCGCGTCGCGCAATCGAGTTTTATGAGGCCGTCCTCCAATTCGATGAGCGACCCGACCTGCCCCGCCCGAACGGGGTTTGGGATATGGGATCGGCCGAAGCCGCTGAAATGGCGAAGCTGGCGGAAACAACATATCGCGATGTCAATATCGGTTTGGCAAATCAGTTCGCAGTCTTTGCCGATAGTGCCGGTATCGATGTTGAGCGCGTCATTGAGGCCTGCAACTCCCAGCCGTACTCACATATCCATCGACCGGGCATTGCCGTCGGAGGTCACTGTATCCCCGTTTATCCGCGCCTGTATCTTTCAACTGATCCGGATGCCTCCATCGTGCGTACCGCGCGGCAGTTCAATGCGCAGATGCCACAGTACGTCGTGCAGCAGGTCGAATCGGTACTTGGCAACCTATCCGGTCTCACAATAGCGGTACTGGGCGCGTCATATCGCGGGGGAGTAAAAGAAACAGCATTTTCTGGAGTTTTCGCTACCGTCAACGAGTTAACCGCTCGTGGAGCCCACGTCGTTGTCCATGATCCGATGTTTACCGCCGAGGAATTGGCTACCTACGGTTGGGATTCCTATACCCTCGGCGATCAGGTTGATGCCGCCATTATCCAAGCCGATCACGCGCAGTACCGTACCTTGAGTCCGGAACAGCTTCCAGGTATTCGCCTTCTTTTCGATGGTCGGCGCGTCACCGATCCCCGTAAGTGGGAGGGCGTCCCCCGACTTGTTCTCGGAGCGCCCAGTAACTGATTGGGTTAGTCGATGATGAGTTCTTGACGCAAAATCGGTTCCTGGTCCAGCGTTGGGTCTATCCACAGAGCACTAAGCCCCTGCTCCCACGCTTGCCAAATGCACTGAATGTAGGTGGGTGAACCGTCGGTTAGAACGGCGCCGCACCGCGACCCTTTGGTGTGATGTTGGTCACAGTCTGCTTCGTGGGTGGGTAATGCGGACACGTCGGTGAACTGAATAAAGTCTGGCTGGCTACTCACTTCGCCAATCGCATCGGCGACGCCGGCGGGCAGTTCGCCCTCCCACTGCAACGCAAATGGCTTTAATGCCTGGAGCACGACAATCAAACCGGGATCGCGAGCCAGATCGCGTGCAGTAGAGGCTGAGCTCGTCACCACCAGATCGAACTCGCGTGCGGAGTGTACCGGGCGGTCTGCACCCACTATCTGCACGTCAGCGCCGGCAAAACCAGCTCCTGTCACCCACATAACAGTGCGCCAGGAGGGAGGTAAATGGATGAGGACTGACGGTTGGGCACCCTCTCCAAAGAGGTCGACCAGATAGTGAGCAGTCTTAGAAATCCACCGAGTCACAACGGGGCCAACTAGCTCCACGCGGCCATTATCGTCGTACCAAGTGAGTACCGCCGACCGGTTTTCACGCAATTTTTGAAGGTGAGAAAAGTCAAACACACCCTCACTTTTGCACGGAACTGATGGTTTCGCACTTTTGATACACATTTGCCCAAAAAGTTCAATACCTCATTCCGCTTGACTAAGCTGTATGACACGCGTGTAATTCAAAAAGACAGTTTTTGAGCAAGAGGGGATAAATCCGTGTGGAACATACTCGGTGAAGGGCCGCTGACCTTAGACGATCAGGACTTCACGTTCCCCGATGACGGCCCGCTGTCCTGGCAGGAACGGGCACTGTGTGCCCAAACCGACCCGGAAGCGTTCTTCCCTGAAAAGGGAGGCTCTACTCGCGAAGCCAAAGCCGTATGCGGATCTTGTGAAGTGCGCGCCGAATGCCTCGAGTATGCGCTGGAAAATGATGAGCGTTTCGGAATTTGGGGCGGAATGTCCGAGCGTGAACGGCGACGCTACAAACGGCGCGCAGTCTAAGGACATTTCGTGGCTGAACCCACTGTCAGCGCAGTAATCGTCACTCGCGGAAATACTCCCTATCTGGAACATACTCTCGCCGGAGTGCAGCGCCAGAAACGACTTCCGAATCGACTTACTGTTATCAACGTCGGAGACGAACTTGACATCACAGGTGCGGCGGTAATCCACATTCCGGGGGCGGATACCCTCGGTGATGCCATTCGTACGGCGATACAAGCCGACGACAGAATTCTGGCTGCCGATTGGCTGTGGATCTTGCACGATGATTCCGCTCCTGCCTCCGGTTGCCTGGACGCACAATTAACCGCCGGTGAAGAAGGGCGGACTGTGGGAATAGTTGGCCCTAAACAAGTCGCCTGGTCCAACCCTCACCGACTCATAGAGGTGGGGATCCACGCCACTCAATCCGGGCGGCGGATGGAGTTGCTGACGCCAACCGAAATCGATCAGGGCCAGCACGACAATATCGCGGACGTTCTGGCTGTTGGGACAGCGGGTATGCTGATCCGAACCGATGTATGGGCCGAAACTAACGGGCCCGACCCGGTCTTAGGACCTTTCGGCGATGGTCTCGAACTCTGCCGACGCGCGCGCCTGGCCGGACACCGCGTGATCCTCGCTCCGGCTGCGCGTCTGGCTCATGCACGCGCCTCCTACCGCGATATTCGAGATAGCGAAGATCCTAATATCAGCCGTTCCTTCGGTCGACGCAGACTCGCACAGCTGTATAACGGAGCGCTCGCGGCCTCTTTTGCGCAACTTATCGTATCGCTGATTCTTTTGCCGTTTTTGACTCTGGGGCGGGCGGCAGTGCGCATTCTGAGCAAACGCGTCGACCTAGCCGTGGCCGAACTAACCGCTGGATTCGCACTCTATACACGACTAGGCAAGATTGCCCGAGGGCGTCGAAGGATAGCCCGTCAACAGCGAGTGCCTACTAGCGCACTTAAATCTCTTGAAGCCACACACCGCGAAGTTTCCGCAACCAAACGTGCACTTGCCAAACGCGAACGCGTTCCCAAAGCGATCGACACTATCGAACCGGTAGCTGCGCGACTACTGCGTGCGCACCGTACCCGTAGCCATATTGCCCTATTGACGGGCGCTATTGTCACCACGATTCTCTCCGTCGCGATAGGTAATCGCCTATGGGGCGGAATTGTTGGCCCCGCGTGGGTCAATCTTCCAGACACTTACAGTGAACTATGGGATCAGGCGTGGAACGGATGGGTCATCGGAGGTATTGGCTACCCCAGTCCCGCCGAACCTCTCCTCGGTGTGTTTACTATTTTGACTGCGCCATTTGCCCTACTGGGATTGAGTCCAAACGCAGTATTACTCACCCTATGGGTTCTCGCGCCGGCGCTCGTTTGGACTTCGATGTACCTGGGAGCCGGAGCGCTCACCCATCGCAATGGTTGGAAACTGATCTTCGCCACCCTGTGGTTAGCTGCTCCGCCGTTTCTTGACGCATTTAGCCAAGGCAGACTCGCCGGAGTACTGGTTCACCTTTTCCTTCCGCTTCTGATGCTCGGGTGGCTACGTGCTTGTAAACGCGTCCCATCCTTGCCGATTAGGGGCGCAGAACGCTCGGAAACCTCCGTCGAACTGACCACCATGACGGCGGTGTGGGCTGCACTTGCTGCCCTGAGTGCTCTGGTGATTACAGCAGCAGCACCCTGGACGATATTCGCCCTGGTCGCCATTGCCATAATCTTGACGATAGCTTCACCGGGACACCGGGTGACTGCGGCATTAACACTCACACCTGCACTCGCTTTCCTGATACCGCTGTGGATTGAGTTTTTTTCGCAACCGGGAGCCCGCAAGCTTCGTCTCCTGCTAGCTGACTCGGGGCAACCCTACGAGTTCCTGGCGGCGCCTCCGTGGCAAACTATTCTGGGGCAAACGACCCAGCTAGAAGTCCTGCCGCTGAGACAGTGGCAAGACCTCGTGCACTACGCCCCGCTAACTGTCGGGGCTATCAGTCTGTTCGGCGCCTCTGTCGCACTTGTCAATACCGGCTCCTATGTGTTGAGAACCCGGATCGCTTATCTGAGCGCTATCGGTGGATTCACCGTCGCTATCGTATCGGCACGGACCGCCATTCACTTCGATCACGGCTTTGTTGCAGCCTGGCCCGGCCCAGCTCTTTCAATCAGCCTGATCGCTCTCCTGGTTGCCTGGAGCGGAGGGCTGGGAACTCTGGTTCTGGAAGAATCAGTGCGCTCATACGCGGCCCGTCGCCGTCTAGAAAAACTCGCCAAACAGCGCAATAAAGCTCGTCGCAATCGCGGTGAGGAATCGCCTTCGGTAACGCACCCCCAGAAGGTCGTCGCCTCTGTCGATATCGAAACTGGTAGGCAAACGACTTCGGCTGCAGGAACCACTATTTCTGAGCGAATACTTCACCCCACCCGTCAAATTATTGCCGTGTTGGCTTTTATTCTCCCCGCATCCACTATCGCGCTGTGGGCGCCCACAGCCACCTATACGGAAGCGACCATTACAACTGCGCCAGCACATTTTACTCCGGCGGCGGCCATGGAAGCACAAACCTCGGACCGGCATGCGCGACTATTACGGATCACTATCGACGGTGACACCGTAACTGCGGGGCTGTACCGCGGCGACGGACGACAACTGGCCGACTCATCCGCTGTCACACGCTTAGCGTTGGCAGTCGATGTGCAGTATTCGCAAATTGATCACCGCTACGACTATTTGACGGCAACGGATCCGGCACTGTCTGAACTTGCATTACTTGTTACGCGCCTGCTCTATACCCCGGAAACCGATATGAGCGAACAACTGTTGGCATTTGCCGTCGATCAGATTATTCTAACCGACGCGGACTCGGCCCGATATGTGGAAGCTAAAGCTGCACTTGATCGCAATCCCGCCCTGCAACGGGCAGGCACATCCGATACCGGACTATTATGGCGCGTCGATACCCTCCCCGCCTCAACTGCTCGCCTCATGCTCCTGAACAACTCACATCTGACCGCTTTGCCATCCGGGCGAGTCGGTGCGACGGTTAACCTCGATAATCTCGATATCACCACGGGAACACTCGTTCTCGCCGAACGCGCTAATCCCGACTGGAGAGCAACCGTCGACGGCGATGAACTAGCCCGCACCACCGTGGGGTGGCGACAGGCATTTGAGCTCTCCGAAACTTCCGGAACGCTCCGTATTCGCTATCAACCAGACTGGATATTCCTATGGTGGATTGCTTCTGCCGTAACCTTTGCAGGAATGGTTATTGCGGCACTGCCTATCCGACGGAGGGAGCGCGACGATGACCTCTAAACAGGAAACCCGCAGGTGGACGGTGCGCGACGCGGGGCGCATTGCAGCTATTGGATTGACCGCTGCCCTAGGGATTGCCGCTATGGCAGTGGTGGGGAGCTCCGGCAAAAGCCTCGATTTTGGTCATGAACTCAGCGTCCCTATTCAGGGCTCAGCAATATTATCGGATACAACTTTTCACGTGGTATGTAATCCGACGGCTACCACCGATACAGATGCAGATATCGACCTCAACGCCTCTACCGTGGTATCAACCTCACCGGCATTGTCGATTCTCGACGCTCGCGCTTTAGAAGCCGATGCCGCGCCAGTGGCCGGTAAAACCCACCAAGGCTACGTCGATTACGACGCCACCAAACCATTCGCATTGACAATACAGGCCAAAAGTGGAGCTCATCTGAGTGCGACAGCCCTCATTGAAGCCGAGTCTGATGAAATCAGCGGGTATTCCTTCGACCACTGCGGCAGCGCCAGTTCGGAAGCGTGGTTTACGCTCGGCTCAACTACAGTAGGCCAGTTTGCAGGCATTACCATTGCTAATCCTGCGCAGGCTGCCACGCAGGTGAGGATCGAAGCGTGGGATTCGACGGGTCTACTCGACGAAAAACCGACGGTGACTGTAGCCGGGGAGAGCTATCAGACGATTAATCTCGCCACTTACTTTCCTGAACAGGAACGACTGGCTGTCCATCTGGAAGCGTCAGGTCCCGGCGCTGTCTTTACCTATCACACAAGCGCCACAGACGGTCTGGCGCCCCAGGGCCTCACCAATACGACCTCCGCAGACTATCCGAATACCACCCTCGTTTTTGCCGGATTCGACCCCACTGTCTCCAACCCCACGATGCGCCTAGCGAATCCTACTGATGAAACTGCTTCAGTTGATCTCATCACGTGGGGTGTTGATGGAAAAGACACGGTTGAAGGCAGCCCTTTCGTGATTGACGCCGGTGCGGTGTTCGATATTCCACTCGATGGGCTCGACGGTAATATCACCACGGTCGTTGCGGAGGCTGACCAGGCCCTTATTGGCTCCATTAACGGTTACACACTCGGTCAAGAAAACGAAGACGGTGTGAAATGGGCAGATACCACGGTATGGACACCCTCAGCTGCGCAAACTTCCATGGATATCGCTATCCCCGATGCTGGTAAAAGAGCCACCCAAGCGCGTCTGTCGGTGTCAAACCCCCAATCTGAGCCGGTAACAGTAACGGTCGAAGACATGGAAGTCACTATTCCACCGCTATCGACGCGCGCCTATCCCATTGCAGACAGGTTTATTGAAGTCAGCGCCAGCCAGCCGGTTTATGCCACCGTCTTGAGCGAAAAGGAACGTGCCACAGGAGTTGTGAAAACGGCAATGCCTGTTCGCGGCCAAGCCGATACGCTTCCGGTTGTCACCTTGGGGTTTGACCGCTGAAGGCGGTTTACTGTTCCCCCGCCACCTGTTCGGGGAGCATGCCGGTGAGTTCAACGTAGCCTTCGACCAATAGCACGCGAATCATATGTTGCAATGGACTGTGCCCATCGCGCATTGAGCCTCGGCCGGCGCGAGAGTG
Source organism: Actinomycetaceae bacterium (assembly GCA_030537795.1). GTDB lineage: Bacteria > Actinomycetota > Actinomycetes > Actinomycetales > Actinomycetaceae > Gleimia. Next base: position 6,551 of record JAUNVE010000021.1, on the reverse strand, counting down.
AATCGGTAGACGATAGAGCACGATGCGGGCTTTTAAACCGGCAAATCGGTTACCGGGAAAAGTGCGGCACAGCACCAGCTCATGCGGCTCCCAAGACGCCGGATCGGAGGGAGGGACCTCGTCGATTGCCACCTCAATAGCGGCCAAATTCGGGTGACGAGAAATAATCTCCTCAACATTGAGGGCCACAAGTTGTGCAAAAGAATCACGCCACGTCAATCGCGCGGGGATACCGGGTGGGAACAGCGGCCCACGACTTCCGCGAGCATGTCGGTCGCGGCGACGAATGATTCTGCGCATAACACTACTGTACGCTGTGGCGCGCCGCGCGACATCACCGCAGTCACGCCCTATGCTGGTGGCGTGAAGATGAAGCGTGCCTGTTCCCGACCAACCTGTAATTGCGCTGCCGTAGCCTCACTTACCTACGATTATTCGGAGGCAACGGTGGTGCTCGGCCCACTCCCGATGAATCGCGAACCGCACGCGTATGAATTATGCGAACAGCACGTTAACTCGTTTACCGCGCCACGAGGCTGGCAGGTTATTCGCCTGGCAACTAACTTTGAGCCCGCGCCGCCCTCGCCAGACGACCTTCTCGCTTTGGCGGACGCCGTGCGAGAGGCCGGCTCGCGCACGCGCACACCGCAAGCGTCGAAACCTCAGACGCCACCACCTGCACGCCCCCGATTCCGGATTGTGGAGGGCGGATAGTGGCGGCGCATTCAGGTACCCGAGCCATTGTTGCCGCGCTTGGGGCTAATCTCGGGATCGCCGCCACAAAATTTATCGCCTGGGCACTCACCGGTTCTTCTTCCATGCTGGCTGAAGGTGTCCACTCGGTAGCCGACTCATCGAATCAAGGCCTGCTACTTCTGGGACAACGGCGCGGGAAAAAACAAGCCACCCCACTGCATCAGTTTGGATACGCTCGAGTACGCTACATATACGCATTTTTAGTTTCTATCGTGCTATTCACTTTGGGTGGCCTATTCGCACTGTATGAAGCATGGCACAAGTTCCAACACCCGACGGCCATCGCCTCCTGGAAATGGGTACCAGTTGCGGTTTTGCTCATTGCCATTGTGCTCGAAGGTCGATCGTTCTTGATTGCCAAAGAAGAAGCCAAAAAAGCGCGAGGTACACGTTCGCTGACGTCCTACGTACGCACCTCTCGCTCGCCCGAAATCCCCGTTATATTGCTGGAGGACGCCGCCGCGCTGATCGGCCTAGTGGTCGCACTCGCCGGAGTCAGCATGACTTTGATAACCGGAGATGGTCGCTGGGATGCTATTGGCTCCGCCACCATCGGTTGCGTACTTGTGGCCGTCGCCCTGTTCCTCGCCTCCGAAATCGGTTCAATGCTGGTGGGCGAATCAGCTGATGATGAAGTCACAGCCAGCATTTGTGCAGCGCTTGCGCAAGGCGAACGCCCCCTTGAACTAATCGATCTTCGCACTATGCATCTTGGCCCAGATGACCTCCTCATCGCAGCCAAGTTCAGCACTTCCGCCAACGTCACCGGCGATGAAATAGCGGCTACCATTAACTCGGCGGAAGCTCGCATACGCGCTGCGGTAACGCACCGTTGCGCCATTTATTTGGAGCCTGATATTCCCCCGCGAAACTACTGAGCAGACAGCTAGTAAACCGACACCGCGAACAAAACGCGTGAAAATTCTCATCTGTCGTGACACTATCGTTACATGAACGCACGAGTGTTAGTAGTAGATGACGATGTAGCTTTGGCTGAAATGATCGGAATCGTGCTCGGCTCCGAAGGATACAGTGTGTCCTACTGCCACGATGGGGCTACAGCGGTTGATACCTTTCGACAAACCAATCCAGATCTCATCCTTTTGGACGTAATGTTGCCCGGTTTAGATGGCATCACCATATGCAACCGCATTCGCTCCGAATCAGATGTGCCCATCGTCATGCTTACCGCCCGCGCTGACACCACCGACGTGGTAGCCGGACTGGAAGCCGGAGCCGATGACTACGTTCCCAAACCCTTTAAGCCCAAGGAACTTGTCGCTCGTGTCAAGGCGCGTCTACGAGGACGCGAAGATATGTCGGAAGAACATCTTGAACTTGGCGACCTCCACGTCGATGTATCTGGCCACCAGGTTACTCGCGGCGATGAAGTCATCTCCTTGACGCCGCTGGAATTTGACCTGCTGGTGGCGCTGGGGCGCGCACCGTGGAAAGTGTTTTCTCGAGAAGAGCTACTCGAATCGGTGTGGGGGTATCGCCACGCAGCAGATACCCGCCTAGTTAATGTCCATGTGCAACGATTGCGGGCGAAGATAGAACGAGACCCCGAACATCCACAGATCGTCATCACCGTTCGCGGTGTCGGTTATCGCGCCGGAGCTACGCAAGTTTAACGATGTCTAGCGGCTTATACACCGCGCCCACAGACCGCCTGTGGAAGCGCCCGCTCACACTGATTAAACAGTCATTGAGCCTGCAAGTTTCAACAGGTCTAGGGCTGGTAGCCCTCATTATCCTCTCGATACTATTTGTCACCGTCACCTACCAGGTACGCGCCAATGTCTTTGATCAGCGCCTCAATCAAATATTGGAAGACGCTTCCGTACGGATCGCTCAAGCACAATCCACATTCGACCAATCGACGGCAACCACACCGGACCAGGTGCAAGACCTTGCAAATCAACTCGTATCATCATTGCAATCCTCCTCGACTGGAGCCGGTGCAGTATCCACCATGCTTTTGAGGTCCCCGCAATCATCGACCACATTTGCCATTAACGAACTGATTGACCGTGACCTTTTCGAAGTCATCACGCCCGATATGCGCTCGCGGGTGGAATCCAATGACGGACAGTATTATCAATCCGTACTACTGACGTTGCCCGATCATAGCGAAGCTCCCGGGATCGTCGTCGGCGCCACGGTATCGCTGCCACTGGCTGGCGAATACTCGCTTTATACCGTTTATTCGCTGAAAGATTCCCAGGACACCATTACTCTAATGTCTCGCACCCTCGCCATCGGCGCAATCCCCATCGTCATTATCCTTGGGGCGGCAATATTATGGATCGTCTACCAGTTGCTTCGCCCCGTGCGTACCACCGCGTCGGCGGCCTCCCAGCTGGCAGATGGAGATTTGACAGTGCGAGTTGAACCCCACGGAGAAACTGAGATGGCGCGACTCGCGCACGCCTTCAACGAAATGGCTGAATCTCTGAGCGTAAAGATCGCCGAATACGACGAGTTATCTCAGCTTGAACAACGATTCGTATCGGATGTGTCCCACGAGTTACGTACGCCTTTAACGACTATCCGCATGGCGGAAGAACTCCTATACGACGAACGCGATAACTTTTCCGCGCCGGCCAAACGCTCAGCAGAACTTCTTCACCAGCAGGTCGACCGCTTCGAAAAAATGCTCGCTGACTTATTGGAGATCTCCCGATATGACTCGAAAAGCGCGCTACTCGATACGGATGACGTGGACTTTCGAGAACTGGTGGCCAAAGTGGTTGATGCCAACTCGGTGCTTTCCAATTCGCTAAATATTGAAGTGAAGATTAAAACTCCCGATAACAGATGCGTTGCAGAAGTAGATGTTAAACGCATGGAGCGGGTTCTGCGAAACCTACTGGTCAATGCGATCGAACATGCGGATGGAAAACCCGTGGAAATCGAGGTGGCCAGCAACGGGCATGCGACAGCAGTTCGCGTTCGAGACTACGGAGTCGGGATGAGCGAGAAAACGCAACAACATGTTTTCGAACGTTTTTTCCGCGCCGATCCGGCGCGTACGCGCTCTACTGGCGGAACTGGTCTGGGCTTATCGATTGCTTTGGAAGATGTCCAGTTACACGGGGGACGAATAGAAGTTTATGGAGAACTTGGACGCGGTTCAGCGCTTATGGTCACCGTACCCAGACATCCGCATGAACCAATTGGATCCAGCCCTCTGAAGCTATGGGAAGAGGGTGATAAAACATGAAACGATCCTTGACGGTCATGATATGCCTGGCGTTTATGCTGGCAGGTTGCCAATCACTTCCGACCTCCGGACCGGTTACTGCCTTCGAACAGGATCTCCCCGATTCAGAGTCGCTTGTACTCAAAGGATTTGGCCCGGTAGCTGACGCGCCACCGGAAGTGATCGTGCGCGATTTTTTGCGAGCATCTGCCGCGGGATGGTCCGATGATTTTCAAGTTGCTCGCACTTATTTGACGGATGATGCGGTGAAGAACTGGAAGCCTGAAGCGCAGGTACAGATCTATTCCGATGCCGTCCCACCTCTGATAGGGGATGGACAAACGGAAGTCACTATCGAAACGCGAGTGGAAGCCATCGTTACTCCTGACGGTATGTACACACCGCAGGTCACCCCCTCGACCTCATCGGTGACACTTTCGTTAACACAAGATGACGCTGACCAGTGGAGAATCTCAGATTTACCCGACGGCACGATTATTTCTCAGTCATCCTTCCATGCTGCATACCAGCTGGCATCGGTGAATTTCCTGACCCCCGACGGGGAAGCATTGGTGTCTGATCCGCGCTGGTTCCCGCGGCGTCGACTGGCTTCGCACCTCATGCAGGCCATTATTGAAGGTCCTTCCCCAGCTATTCAAAGCGCAGTTCTCTCCGCAGTGCCGGAGGGGGCGCGCCTGCCACTTCAAAGTGTGGAAATTTCTGATGGGGGAGCCGAGGTAGAAGTTGAAGGGCAGGCGCTGGCTTCGCAACAGCAGAAAATGCTTTTCAAATGGCAGGTTAACTCCACCTTGCTGCAGGTGCCGACGGTTTCCGATGTTCATATTCGAGTAAATGGTCAATCCTTGGACGACGTCAAGCTACCAAATGGTCCCACCTGGATGATGAATAGCATGGTGGGGATGTCAGATGAAGGCATTACCGTTGAAGAAGGACGCGGACGCCGGGTAGTGCTTTCGGCGGATGACCTCACCGGTAAATCGATTACCGATATAGCAATCGGTCCAGTGGATTCATCGCCCATTGCCTATATCGAGGACGATACCAATCTCGTTTTGCTACGTGACGGTAGCGAACCGGAAGTTGTGGCCACAGCCGAAGAATTCAGCGCACCGTCGGTTGACCGGCTGGGATGGGTGTGGACTGTCAGCAACAGCCGTATTATTGTGGCCTCCCATCAAACCGATAGTATTTCTATTGAATCTCCCTGGAAGAGCGGCGACCAACTTACCGCATTAGCAATATCTCCCGACGGAGCTCGAGTACTTCTTCAACGCGATGGGGCTTCGGCAAGTCTATGGGTCGCATCGGTTAAACGCTCACAAAATGGAATTCCCGTCGGTCTCGACGTGCCTCGGCGAGTCGAGGGGATAACCGGGACGGTTATCGACATGTCGTGGGCGGGTAATACTTCCGCCACAGCTGTAGTGCGAGACGGCGACGACTGGCAGCTTTTGGTGACTAACCTCAGTTCAATACCCGATGCTCTGCGTGCTCCGGATAATGTCACCCGCGTGTCGGGAGGAGCGTCAACTCAACAGATCGTCGTGCACACCAGCTCCGGTGAAACCTATACCCGGTCAGGTAACGCTTGGCGTTTGCTGACAACAGACATCAGATACGCCTCCTATCCCCGCTAACGGCTAACGTCCTCCATATTGATTATCCACAGCGCATCCGCGCACCATTGCGCCACCATCAAGCGGGGGAGATACTGCGGGCTATGTGGGAAGAACTGCTTAATCTTATCCTCCCCACCTCCTGCGTGGGCTGCGGGAGATGGGATACTCCGCTATGCAACCAGTGCTTTGCCTTAGCCGATAATCGGCTAGCGGTACGCGTTAAGCGAGGAACTCACCCCGATCTACGCGCTTATTCGCTCGGCACCTATGAGGGAGCTCTACGGCGCATCATTGTGGCGATTAAACACAATTCGGCCTTGAATTTGACGCCCTGGCTATACCACGCTGGCCGCTGTCTAGCATCGGCCTTTGCATCCCACGAATCCGTGCGAATCACACCGGTGCCCTCAGGAATAAAACGGCGCTGGAAAGGGATGCTGGTAACACCGACCATCGCGCAAGGAGTTGCAGATAGTTTTAATACGCGAGGTGTGGATGCTCAGATCTGCTCCACTTTACGAATGCCGCTTAATGCTCGCAGCCAAGCGGGTTTAACCAGATACGAACGAGAAAGGCGTCGTCATGTTTTACAGGCTGTCCCCACGACCGGTAGCCACATCATCGTCGACGACGTGATGACGACAGGTACCACTATTCGCAGTGCAGCGTATGCGGTCGAAGAAGCAGGCGGAGAGGTTCTAGGAGTCGTAACGTTAGCAAATGTTCCAACTCCACATCGCTCCAGGTGACCTACCTCACGTAAATCGAGTAGGATTGGAATATCACCCCATCGGCTTCCCGAGCGGGTGATTGAGGAAAAGCGGGAGGTGGTAACTCAACTCACGGCCTGGCGCGACGATGCGCCCGGTATTTTCACTCGGAGGGGAACCCCCCACTTTTTCCTGGAGGAACCATGGATATAACAGTTGTCGGACGCAATGCCGAAATTC
>JAUNVE010000062.1 GCA_030537795.1 Actinomycetaceae bacterium | reverse complement strand
CGGAACAGCCCACGGCCCCTGATCGTCGGTTAATATGAAAATGAAATTCGGCCGTGTCGTTGTCATTGTTTGACTGCACCTGCCGATATGCCATCAGTGAAGAACCTCTGACCATAGAGAAATATCAGAATGATCGGGATAGTCATGAGAATGACTGCCGCCATCAAAAGATTCCACTGGGTTGAGTTCTCCTGGTAGAACACCGCTAGACCAAGCTGGAGCGTGCGCATCTCATTGCTCTTCACCGTTACAAGCGGCCAGAGAAAGTCGTTCCACGCACTTTGGAAGGCGAGAACTGTGACAACTGAGACTGCCGGTAATGCGAGCGGTGTGTAGATTTGAGCGAAAATCCGAAATTCACCCGCGCCATCGACTCGCGCCGATTGGCCAAGTTCGTCGGGTAGGTCGAGATAGAACTGCCGCATGAGGAAAATCCCCAGAGCGGATGCCAGGTGCGGCAAAATCATTGCCGTGTAGGTATCCATGAGACCGGCCCCGCCAGCCCCGAATATGTCATTGCCGCCGATCAGCGGAACATGCGTCAGAATGACGAACAAAGGTACCATAATAACCTCGGGAGGAATGACCAGAAGTGCGATCAGACCGAACATAATGTAGGTCTTGCCCCGAATCGGCATCTTTGCGAGTGCGTAGCCCGCCATACATGACAAGATGACCTGACAGACCGTGGACACTAACGTAACAACGGTCGAGTTGAGAAAGAAAAGCGGAAAGTCTGACGACTGCATTGATTCCGCAAAATTACTCCAAGCAAGATGGCTGGGAAGTTGACCCACCGTTGACTCCCCCGTCGGCGTTAGTGCAACGAGGATAATGTATAGCATGGGAATGAGATAGAGCGCCGTCACGACGAGAGCTGCGAGATGCAGTCCCGACGACCGAGCAAACTTCCTCCAAGAGAATTGCTGTTTCATCGTGTCACCTCCGGTTCGCTCTTCATCGCGCTCTTTTTCATAGCCTGCCGGTCTTTAATGCTCTGCGCGATCCTCACTGGCAAACCAAAGAGAACGACGACAAAGAACAAAAGCATGGCCACCGCGCTTGCTCGTCCGATGTCGAGGTTATTGAAGGCAGACTCGTACATTTCGTACACCATTGTTCGCGTCGCGTTGTCTGGGCCGCCTTGAGTCATAACGTACGCCTGAGTAAACATTTGCAAGCCACCCATAAACCATGTGACTCCGACAAAAATCAACGGATTTTTCATTTGCGGGATAGTGACGTGAATAAGACGTCGAACAGGGCCAGCCCCATCGATCTGAGCCGCCTCAATGAGTTCTGGTGGAATCGCTTTAAGACCCGCCAACAAAATAATCATAAAGTAGCCCATGTTGCGCCACAACGACATTGCCATGATCGATGGCATCGCGAGGGATGTATCCGTCAAAAAGTTGATGCGTTCGCCGCCCAACGCTTGAATGAACGCGTTGAGAGGCCCATTGAACGGATCGTAGAGAAAGCTCCACAGTAGTGCGACGATCACGTACGACATAGCCTGAGGAAGATAGACGGTCGTGCGCATCAGAGCGTTGCCGTGAAGGGCTTGATTGAACAGCATGGCGACAAAGAATGCCACTACGAGTCCGATCAGCACCTGCCCAAAGGCGAAAAAGAACGTATTTCCAACGACTTTAAAAAAGACGGGATCGGTAAACAGATCCGTGTAGTTAGACAAGCCCACCCAGGTGGGAGCGTTAATTAAGTCGTACCGCGTAAAAGAGAGTCCGAATGCGACAATCAGCGGAATAACTATCATGAGGCCGATAACCACCAGCGCCGGCGCAACCAGGAGGTGCCCGGTGCGCCGACGATGATGATTGGCCGCAGAGAGAGCTACGGTTCCAGACGACATGTGCTATCCCTTGAAAGAATCCAGCTTCTCGTCGATGGATTTCAAGGTATCGTCAACTCCCACTGTTCCCCGCACGGCGGGTTCAAGCAGTTGGTTGATTTCCTTACCGAACTGCATCATTCCCGGATGTGGAGGTTGTGACTGTGCACTCTTGGCAACTTCCATCAGAGCTTTGCCGGCTTCTCCAAGCCATTCTTCTTGTTGCATGTCTTCGCGGACGGGTAGCTGGCCGTATACTCGGTCAAAATCAGTGAGGTTTTCAGGTTTGAGTAGGAACTCGATGAACGTGAAGGCGGCGTCTGGATTCTTCGAATCCTTCGAAATGGCCAGTTTGTTAATCCAAGCGGCAACGGAACCCTCAGAAACTGATGGACCCGCAATCGGAGGCCCAACGATGAGCTGCTCCTTGACATCCGGAGCATTTTCGTCAGCATTGGAGAAATCTGCCATTCCACCGAGACCAATTGCGGACTGCCCGGCAACAACGGGTCGTGGTCCGTTACCGGAATAGACGAGGTTATAGTCGGATAGTCCGTCATCGAAGGTTGAAATAAGGAACTCCAGCGCTTCCTTTCCAGGCTTGTCGTTAAAGTTTGCCTTACCGTCAGAGGTCCAGTAATCCGCGCCATTTTGGAGCATAAGCTGAGCAAATCCCTGTTGCAGACCGATGGATTTATCAATGCCCCACCAGATTGGTGAATCGCAAATATTGGCATCTTTCACTTTCTGGGCAACTGCACGTAGTTCATCCCAGGTGGTCGGCAGTTTCGCTGGATCAACGCCCGCTTGCTCGAGCAGATCTTTCCGATAGATGGGTGCTCGCAGATCAGCTCCGAATGGGATCGAGTACTGCGTATCTTCCCACTTACCGTCCTCCATCATTGCTGGGAAAACTGCATCCTTACCGGACCAGTTTGCGACATATTCATCGAGCGGAAGCAGAGCGTTCTTTTCAGCCAGCGGTGCAGTCCAGATTGATCCCAGCACAACCACGTCAGCCATTTGTTTTGAGGCAGCTGCGGTTGTGATCTTCTGGAATGCAGATCCCCAGTCAGAGCTTTGCAACACAACATCGACACCGGTTTCTTCCTTAAATTTTGGAATTGCCGTATCTGTCAAATAGGCGTTCGCGTCTTGGCTAGCCCCAAGCACCATAAATGTGATTGATTCACTATCAGCTTCACCGCTCGACGATCCGCCGCTATCCCCCTTCGAACACGCGGAAAGTCCCGTGAGAGCAAGAGCTCCGATAGAGAGGGTTGCCGCGATACGGCTCCATTTGTTCTTCGCCATTGAAGTTCCTTTCAGATTGTGACTCACCGTCAAATCACTTCGTTTCAGATTGTAACGAAGTGGAAAATGAGCTGTCAATCACAGTTACCAAGATGTAACCTGCTATGACCTAGCGCTATCCCAATCGAACGCGCGGGTAATGCCCGCGATAGCACCAAACATCGCAGCTCCGATGACGGGCGCATCATCGCCGAGCTCGCTGATTGTCACTTCAACTCGAGACGTTTGCCGGTTGCTTTGCACGATTCGTTCCACCCGAGAAACGAATTCCTTCCCCATATACAGCGGCCAGCCCCCGATGGTAACAGTCGAACAGGCCTGCAACATCGACATCAAGGTCACGAGTCGCGCCACGTCATTCTCCAGTCGAGCCACGACTTCGCGAGCATTGCTATCGCCACTGATCCATAAACGCGCCAAATCCTCACAGTATCGACGCATAAAGTCTGAGGACGCCGATAACCGAATTCCCAGGTCGGCGCTCCTGCGTATAACTGAGGGGAAACCAAGAACTGAGTCGACACACCCGCGCCAACCACAAACCTCACACGTCTCAGCCTCCCCACCAAACGGCAGGTGCCCAACAACATTGGGGTTAATGGTGTCGTTGGTTATGCGGTGCAACACGGTCGGTACCGCAGCACCAATGCCAATACCGTATTGAACGTGCAGGAGGCTGTGTACACCTCCGACCGTTCCTACTGCCCCATTGGCTTCAGCTGCGCATGAGGCCACGTCGTGGACGTAACACGGCAATTCAGGTACATCGAGTTGTTCGCGCAATAGACCGCGGACGTCAACGTGTTTCCACCCCAGATATTGAGATTCTTCAATTCCTGTGTGGTCGTTGGATGGCTGTCCTCCAATCGCAACACCAATCCCAGTCAGTACCCGAGGGTACTTATCCATAAGATCTTTGATAGTTTTCGCTAGCCGACGAAATACTATTTCCGGATCCGAATCGGGCTCCGATCGCTCGGAATGTCGGGCCAGTTCTTGCCCCGAAAGGTCACGTAAAAGTACCGTCATACGGTCGATACGTAAGTCAATCCCTACCGATGCCTGGTTTCCAGACTTCATACGAATTAAGGTGGCGGGGCGGCCTCCTGTTTCCTCATATAGACCGGAGTACTCGTCAACCAAATCACCTTTACGCAGGTCCTGGATTATACGGGTTATGCTCGCTTTCGTCAGCCCCGACCGACGCGCCAATTCAGGCCGAGAAATCGGACTGTATTGTTGGATCAGCGACAGCACAAAGCGGATATTGTGCTCACGCATCTCGCGATGTCGAAGCGCGCCGGTCAACACGAGCTTTCCTTCGTCAACCGAGTGACTACTCGGGATCGCGTGCTGTAAACGTGAATGTCGCTTCCTTACCCTCACCGTCGACATCCACG
>JAUNVE010000061.1:1706-4600 GCA_030537795.1 Actinomycetaceae bacterium | reverse complement strand
TACGCGGAGGGCGTTCAGCGTCGGTATTAGTAATTGACCAAGACCCTGCACCTGGCTCACAGCTATGGACTCTGTGGAAAAGCTCCTGCGGCCAATCCTGTACCTTTGTATTCGGTGCCACGTGCAGGACGCCGCGAAATCCTGCGGGTAGCTGTCTTCGCCCGCATTCCTGTATCAACTACGTGTAACAGGTCAAAGACCTCCTGGCCGCGCATCTTCTCGAATAACCGAGGTTTGCAAGGGTTGCAAAATACGGTTTAAGGCAACAGAGGTTATGACGGCTACACCGAAAACCAAGACGATACCGCGCAGCATGTATCCCGGCCGCGTTATTGCAGATAGATTTGCCCAACTCAACACCACTCCAAGCACAAGTCCAACGGCCATCATCAACAGGAGTGGGATGACTGTTTCCATCAGGCGTGCCCGGTGAATTATCGGCATCGGGAACCCCATAACAACGAGAGCTTCAGCTTCGCGTTGGCGGTCCAGTATCGATGCTCTTTGCGATAGGGCAGTAGCGACGGCACCAACTACGAGCGCAACGATGATTGTAATGTTGATGCCGGTCAGCAGGTCGCGGCGAAACACTGCCTCAGTGATTGGGGGTGGAATAACTCGAGCCACCATGGATGAGTCGACACTGAGGGTAATCGTAAAGATCATGAGAATTGAGACCGGCGCAACAGCAGTCCAAGTATCACGCGGTGATGTGATGTGACGGCTCCCAGCCAGAAGAAGAACGGGGTTTTTTGATAGTCGCTCAATATATCCAAGAGCGATGATGAAAAGCGGTCCGATAATGAAAAAAACAATGCCGATGGCCGTTATGACCACGAGCGCTTCGAAAGCGGATGCGGGCCCTTCAACCACGTAAACTAGGCCAGTGATAAATCCGAGGAGAAGCATTGCGAATAGCAGCCCGCGCCAGGTTAAGAATTTTTCAGGTCCGCGTTCGGCAGAGAGTTTGCGTGTCAGACTCAAGTTGGTCAATGACAGGATCGCGGAGGGCACCATCACCATGATGATCACCTGGTAGACGCTCAACCACACGCCCATAGGCAGAACGATTTCGGCCGCCGACACGCGCTGTCCCTGAAATGAAAGCATTTCCCACATAGGAAACGAAGAGAAATACAGGATAGATCCAAGCGCCATACCAATGAGCGACTGGATACCGACCTCAATCATGATGATGGTGGCGGCGCGTCGCCGACTCATGCCTATCAGCCTGAGCTGTCGCAGTGAATCAGCTCGCGCTTTGGTAATCATGGAGGCCGCTGAGGCCACCAGCGCCAGCGTGGGGAACAGCATGATACTCAGCGCGAGGAGAGCCGCGATGGCGTAGTTTTCCATGAATAGTGTCGCTTCGGAGGGCGATGTGAACCACGCGAGGACACCGGGTGGCGGATTTATCATCCGCCCGTTAAACAAATGAATAGCTGCACTGACTCCCAGGAGCGTGACAGTGGCGATAGCGAATCCAAAAATAGAAAGGGCGTCGAGCCAGGGGCGTCCTCGCCTAGAACGAAGTCGGCTTCGCTCCAGAGTGAAGAGTATGCGAAAGAGATTCATTTTCTAGACCCGGGTGAAAGAGGAGTATCTGCCTGAATGACGCCGTCGCGGATTTCTATAATGCGATCACACCAGGTTGCCACATTCCGGTCATGCGTGACGACAACCAGTGTGGTTTGTCGTTTCGACGTTGTTGCAGATAGGAGCTGCATAACTTCCTGGCCGGTGGCTTGATCGAGGGCGCCGGTGGGCTCGTCGGCAAAAATCACATCGGGAGCATTGACAAGAGCACGTGCGATAGCAACAAGTTGGTTTTCGCCTCCGGATAGATAGTGGCAGCGAATATGTTTATCTGGCTGGAATCCGATAATGTCGAGCTGTTTTTCTGCCTTAGCGAAGGCGTCGTGGCGCGAGTGTTTATCGACAAGTAAAGGCATCGCGACGTTTTCGATGGCCGTGAGTTCAGGAATGAGGTTGTCATCTTGGAATACGAATCCGCATCGTTTGCGTCGCATGCGCGCCAGTTCGGCCTCGTGCATGTCGTTGAGTTCGAGCTGATCAAATACAACGGATCCGTGGTCGGCTCGAATAATGCCGGCGAGGACCAACAGTAAGGTCGATTTACCCGCTCCTGATGGCCCCATGATTGCTAAAGATTCCCCTCGGCCAATACGTAAATCGACACCGGCGAGGGCGGAGACCGTGCGGTATGACTTTGACAGGCGACGGGCAACTATTAATGCAGGAGAATCCATGACTTCTATTGTGCCTGCTTAACGTGAACGACGGCACCTAGCACAGCGTGGTATTGGTAGTAGTGCAGGATCTACTATGGCCTCATGAATGGTGGGAAATCAGCTTTCGATACCGCGTCGAGGAAGCCTCATGCGCCAGCCTTGTATCGTTTGAATCTATTTCAAGGGTTCGGATCTTCGGCAGTGTACGTGATGAGCGGAATGGTGAGCGGCCTAGTCTGCCTCGGACTTGCGATCTTGCTGTTACCCGTATTCCCCGCCGTTGCCCGCGCAACGACTCAGTGAGAGCGTCGACGAGTCACTATTATGGGCGTCGCCCGCCCGGCGCGCCCTCAGACCAGGAGTAAGGCGCGCTGGGTATGGCAACTCAATCAAGCCTCGACAAATGATTTGCTCGGTTGGGCAACCGCTGTCGGATATGCGCTGATCAGTGCGTTTGTCACTAGCATCGTTGTCAGCGGACTGTATTACGGCGGTAAATTGCTTATTGGTGGAAGTTCCCTAATCCTCGGATTCACACTTGTAGCTCTTGCTGTCGTCATTGCGCTACTGGCCGTGCAGATCATTGGCCCAACTCAACTGGCGGCTACCACTCATTTGATCTCGCCACGTAATGACCAAAGT
>JAUNVE010000061.1:0-1696 GCA_030537795.1 Actinomycetaceae bacterium | reverse complement strand
GCATTCAGGAGCTAACCAACTCCCGACGAGCCATTGTCGATGCTTATGAAATTGAGCGCCGACGTATTGAAAGAGATCTTCACGACGGAGCGCAACAGTTCCTGGTCACAGCAAATATGAAAATTGGCGAGGCTACGCTCATCCTCGAGATGAGCGAATCCGCATCGAATAGCGACATCTGCGAAGAAATTTCGCAACTATTGGCTCAAGCACAAGACGATACAGACCGTGCGCTTGCGGCCTTGCGCGAAACCGTGACTGGCGTGCACCCGCAGCTACTATCCGATAAAGGCCTTGAAATCGCGGTCCGCGACATTGCAATGCGATGTCCCGTCCCGGTCGAAGTACGAGTTCCCCATCGACTTCCGGAACTTTCTGACGGTATACGCTCCGCTGCCTATTTTCTGGTCAATGAAGCGCTGACTAACGTGGTGAAATACGCTCCACATGCGACGGCGACAGTGCTTATTACCGCCTCCAGTCACTTACGAATCAGCATCGTCGATACCGGTGAGGGCGGAGCCGAATTAACTCCCAGGCGCGGATTGGACGGGTTACGACAACGACTGGGCGCATTTGGCGGAACGCTCACCGTTTCCTCTCCGCCCGGGGGACCCACTGCCGTACAAGCCTCAATTCCACTGCTCGTGAATCTCGGGGAATCCACTATTGTAGACGTAGCTACGGCAACCACCTCACAGGAGGGTCAATGAAACTCGTACTGGCTGACGATGCTGTCCTTCTGCGCGAAGGTTTGGCGGGTCTTCTCACTCGACTCAAATGCGAAGTTATCGCGCAGGCGGACAGTGCGCCGAGTCTGCTTGCGGCCATGAAAAAGTTATCTGCAAAAAACCAGTTGCCGGATGTCGTCATCACCGATGTGCGCATGCCACCCAACATGGGGGAGGACGGCTTGGAAGCGGCTATTGAAATACGTCGCCTATATCCCAAAGTCGGCATTATGGTGTTATCGCAGTACGTGGCACCTGCTTATGCATCGACGTTTTTTAAACAGGCACCGACTGGAAAAGCATCAGGTGGTCTCGGATACTTACTCAAAGATCGAGTGTCACGAGTTGCTGATTTTATGCGCTCACTGAATGTTGTGGCATCCGGCGGTGTAGTAGTCGATCCCGAGGTGGCTACTCGCCTTATTTCCGCAGATAACAGTTTGCTAGGTGACCTCACTCCGCGTGAACTCGAAGTGTTATCACTTATGGCACAGGGACTGTCAAATACTCAGATCGAAGAAAGATTGTTTCTTTCGCGAGCCACGGTCGCCAAACATGTGGCGAATGTGTTTCTTAAACTCGGCCTGTCTCCCGATGAGGAAAACCGCCGGGTTCGTGCGGTACTCACCTACTTAACCGAAACCGGCGGTGACAGCTCGCAGGCAGTTTCTCGCGAGGATAACGGTTTGCGATATTAGTGATTCGCGGGTGAGAGGTAGGAACCGCGTTATTCAATCAGCCTCGTCTGACGCCCTCATCAATCGATTCCGACGGTTACTTCGGTAGATTTTCTCGTCTCCACAGCCTTGTCCCCACATCGATTCAGACATTAAGTCGCGCAAAACCGGAAATTTGGGGCCGAATCAGACGGTTATAGACAGCGATGCGTCTGAATCGAGGGTTTTGGATGGCTCGTACAGGTGGAACTGTCTGAATCGCGGCGGAGGGCGTCGAGTTCCAATCAG
>JAUNVE010000020.1 GCA_030537795.1 Actinomycetaceae bacterium | reverse complement strand
CTGATTTCGAACGACCACTATCCTCTGCCGATCCCTTTACGGATGAAGCTCACGATGAGTTTGATCGTGAGATGCTCACGCCGGCGGGCGCGTTGGGCGGAGGGTTACCGCGACCGTGGGAAGACCAGGTCGCAGATGAGGCGAGCCGTGATATGTCGGGCGAACAGTCTTGCTTGACGAATGACGAACTATTTGAGCGTGCACAAAACGTAATCCCCGGGGGCGTTGATTCGCCTGTTCGCGCCTATGGAAGCGTCGGCGGTACTCCTCGGTTCATTGAATCTGCCGGGCAGTCCATTGTTCGCGATGTTGAAGGACGCCGCTATGTCGATTTAGTGGGGACGTGGGGACCAGCGCTACTGGGTCATACCCACCCGAAAGTAGTCGAGGCGGTGAAACGAGCCGCCGACTACGGATTGAGCTTCGGCGCCCCCACTCTTGGCGAAATTGAATTAGCGGAAGAAGTCATCCGTCGCATTAAGATCGTGCAAAAGGTTCGTTTTGTTTCCACTGGAACAGAAGCGACGATGACTGCCATTCGTCTGGCTCGCGGAGCAACTGGACGCGACCTCCTGATCAAGTTCGCCGGTTGCTATCACGGACACTCTGATTCTTTGCTCGCTGAAGCAGGCTCTGGAGTCGCGACCGCCGGTCTCCCCGGGTCGGCCGGTGTAACCGAAGGAACGAGTAAAGATACTATCGTTGTTCCTTACGGCGACAAAGAAGCGGTCCAGGCGGTATTTGATCAACGCGGCGATGAAATCGCTGCTGTTATTACCGAAGCAGCACCTGCCAATATGGGAGTCATTACTCCACCTAAAGGTTTCAACGCATTTCTATCTGAGATCACGCGCTCCCACGGTGCCCTCCTTATTTTTGATGAGGTTCTCACGGGTTTCCGCGTGTCATCCGCAGGTTTCTGGGGTTACGAAGCTTTGCCGGAAAATGGCACCAAGAACCGCAACTATGGAAATACTCGAGCTGTCCCCAGCTACTCACCTGACCTTTTCACCTTCGGAAAAGTAATCGGCGGTGGAATGCCGTTAGCGGCAGTCGCCGGTCGCGCCGACCTCATGGATCTACTGGCACCAACTGGACCGGTCTACCAGGCCGGCACGCTGTCGGGTAATCCACTCGCCACCGCGGCTGGTTTAGCAACCCTCACACTCGCCACCCCACTCATTTATGAACGCATTGACTCAGTATCCCAGGTACTACGTGACGGAGTGCGTCACGCACTTACCGAAGAAGGCATCCCCTACGCCCTGAACTCGGCTGGTAGCCTCTTCTCCGTATTCTTCGGAGAAGCGCCCGCTGAAACGGGCGTCACCACCTACGATGAAGCTAAATCGCAGAATCAAGATGCCTACCGCGCGTTCTTCCATTCGATGCTCGAGGCCGGCATTTACTTGCCGCCTTCCCCATTTGAAGCATGGTTCGTATCAGCGGCTCATTCCGATGAAGACATCGCCCGCATTCTCGATGCTCTTCCAGCAGCGGCACGGGCTGCCGCGGAGCACCTCTGATATAACCATGTCCAAGCCAAATAAGGGTTTCCCATGATGACTTAAAGAGTGCTTAAAGTTCTCTTTTTTAGCCCCGCCCCAATAGTTCAATCGTTATCCTCGAAGAGGGATATGCTACCGATTCCCATCTGCCATTTAAAGGAGTTACCGTGCGCATAGGCGTGCCGAAAGAGCGGGAGGCGCAACCACTCGTTGCCGCCACCCCTAAATCCGTAACAGGACTGATCAAACTCGGGTATGACGTATCAATTGAAGCAGATGCTGGTGCCCGATCACACTACCCCGATTCCCAATATACCGAAGCCGGCGCCACCATTGTGTCCGCCGAGGACGCATGGGGAGCCGACATTGTGCTCGCTCTTGATGAGCCCACATCGGAACAACTCAACCTCATGCGCCCGGGGTCCACGCTGATCTCACGCCTAGCCCCCGCGCGCAATCCAGAACTGATCCAACACTGCTCCGAACGAGGAATTACCGCGCTGGCAATGGATACCGTGCCACGTATTTCCCGCGCACAGTCCATGGACGTGCTTTCCTCAATGGCAAATGTCGCCGGATACCGTGCGGTCATTGAAGCCGCTAGCGAGTTTGGACGCATCCTTAACGGCGAAGTCACTGCCGCCGGTAAATTCCCTCCGGCTTGTGTCTACGTCATTGGAGCCGGGGTGGCTGGCCTCGCCGCCATCGGCACTGCTCAATCAATTGGAGCGAAAGTTTCCGCCACCGATGTTCGCCCGGAGGTTGGTGAACAAGTCGAATCGATGGGCGCAGAATTCATCGCCATTCCAGCCGCTCAAGAAGTGTCCTCCGATGGCTACGCCAAAGAAATGACGGACGATCAGCGCGATGCCGCCCTCCGCCTCTACACAGAGCAGGCGGCACAAAATGACATCGTTATCACCACCGCTAATATTCCTGGGCGCCGCTCCCCCATTTTGCTCACCAAAGAAGCCGTCGCCGGAATGAAACCCGGCTCAGTCATTGTCGATATGGCTGCCGCCAATGGCGGTAACTGTGAACTGACGAAACCCGGTGAACGGGTGGTCACCGATAACGGTGTCATCATTATTGGTGTCACCGACCTCGCTGGACGCCTTCCCTCACAGTCCTCGCAACTCTACAGCCAGAACATCGTTAACCTCCTCAAGCTTGCTACTCCAGAAAAAGACGGCGAGCTCGTCCTCGACATGGATGATGAAGTGCTCCGCGGGGTTGCCGTCACTCTCAACGGAGAAGTGATGTGGCCGCCGCCGCCCGTTAAGGTGTCAGCGGCACCTGCCGCTCCCTCCTCGGTGAAGCCCGATCCTGCCGCCGAAGCTGCTCGAGTTGCCGAAGAATCACGTACTGCGGCACGGAAGAAACGTCTTCAATTCGGCTGGATGGCCGTGGCCGCCGTATTAGTGAGTCTGCTTATTTTGATCTCCCCCTTTGCCGTCATCGGACACTACATGGTGCTCGCCCTGGCTATCGTCGTGGGGTTCTACGTCATTACTGCAGTCACACACTCGCTACACACCCCCCTGATGTCAGTCACGAATGCGATATCGGGCATCATTCTCGTCGGTGCGATACTTCAGGTAGGCTCAGCCAACCCGCTGGTTATGTCCCTGTCTTTTATCGCCATCGTCGTCGCATCCATCAACATTTTTGGCGGCTTCACCGTCACACACCGCATGCTCGGCATGTTTAAGAAGGACTGAGGCATGAGCACTATCGTTCACTTTGAACCGGTATCCATTGCGTTCGCATCCGCCACTTTAATCGATAAAGGCGTAGCGCTGGCATACATTGTGGCTGCTTTATTCTTTATTCGAGCGCTCGCCGGATTGTCTAAACATGAAACCGCACAGGGCGGCAACACCTCCGGCATTATCGGCATGACCATTGCACTGGTCGCCACCATCATTCTGGCATTGACATCAGAACCAAAGATCGGTGTGCTCACTACTGCGATTCTCATCGCCTTGGCGATGGGAATCGGAGCTGTCATCGGCATTTGGAAAGCCAAAAACGTGGAGATGACGGGTATGCCGGAACTCATCGCCCTGCTCCACTCATTCGTGGGTATTGCCGCGGTGCTGGTCGGCTACAACTCCTATTTCGCACCGGACGAGCAGGCGTTCGCTCTCGGAGGATTCCACCTCGGTGAAGTATTCCTCGGCGTCTTTATCGGTGCCGTCACCTTCACCGGCTCGATCGTTGCCTATCTGAAGCTGTCTGCGAAAATCAAGGGTGCTCCGCTAGTCCTTCCAGCTCGACACTGGCTCAATCTCGCGGCCATTTTAGTGTCGATTGCACTCATGGTGGTGTTTGTCAGACAGGATGGAGTGACCGCTATCGGCACGCTCATGCTCATTGTCATGACCATCATCGCCCTGCTGCTCGGCGTGCACCTAGTGGCCGCCATTGGCGGTGGAGACATGCCGGTCGTTGTCTCAATGCTCAACTCCTACTCCGGTTGGGCTGCGGCAGCTGCCGGCTTTATGCTCAACAACGACCTTCTCATTATTACGGGTGCCCTAGTCGGCTCCTCCGGTGCCTACCTGTCCTACATTATGTGTAAGGCGATGAACCGGTCATTTATCTCCGTTATTCTCGGTGGGTTTGGTTCTGACGGCGCCGTTACCGCTGGTGAAACAGAAGAGGGCGAACACCGTGAAATCACCGCCGACGAAACTGCGGAGCTTCTTCGCAATGCTCAACGGGTCATGATTACTCCCGGATACGGCATGGCGGTTGCTCAGGCGCAGTATCCGGTTGCGGAGCTTACTTCGCGACTGCGGGCGTCGGGAGTTGAGGTTCAGTTTGGCATTCATCCCGTTGCGGGGCGCCTGCCCGGGCACATGAACGTCCTCCTCGCAGAAGCAAAAGTGCCTTACGACATTGTGATGGAAATGGATGAAATCAACGATGACTTCCCCGAAGTTGACGTTGTCCTCGTCATCGGCGCAAATGACACCGTTAACCCATCCGCAGATGAACCGGGCTCACCAATTGCGGGTATGCCAGTACTGAAAGTCTGGGAAGCCAAGGACGTTATCGTATTTAAGCGGTCAATGGCCACCGGATACGCCGGCGTGCAAAACCCGCTCTTCTTTAGGGAAAATACGCAGATGCTGTTTGGCGATGCCAAGGCCTCGGTCGACGCAATTTTGTCGAATCTGTAACTGAAATCGATTGACTAAGGCTCACTCTTGCGGCTATCGGCGTCGCGAGAGTGGGCTTTCGTCGTAGATCCGGGGATGTGCGAAAGGGCCTTATTGGGAAAAGCAACATTTGTTGCCCTACGCGAAGATGAGGTAACCCTGTTACGATATTGTATACGACCCGACGAGGACATAGTTGCCCACGTCACTGGTCCGCCAAATACAATTCCGTCAAGATCACCAAGATTGGAAGCATCGTGGCTCAAATCGTCATTCTCGGAGCAGGAATCGCGGGGCATACCTCCGCCATGGTTCTGGCCCGAAAGCTAAAAAATACAGATCACCAAGTAGTGGTGATCTCACCGAAACCCACATGGAACTGGGTTCCGTCAAATATCTGGGTGGGCACCGGCCGCATGCCGCGCGAAGAGGTCGTCTTTGAACTCGCCCCCCTCTACGAAAAACACGGCATCGACTTCCGACAAGCCGCCGCCACCGCCATCTATCCAGAGGGATCTCAAGACAACCCTCGTCCGCAGGTTGAGTTCACCTACACGGATCCCGCGCACAATGGGCAGACGGACCGCGTTGATTTCGACTACCTCATCAACGCTACCGGCCCGAAGCTGAACTTCGCAGCAACCCCCGGTTTAGGGCCGGACGAAGGATACACCCAGTCGGTTTGCACCGACGAACACGCAGAAGAATGCGGTCGCGAGTTTATGTCTGCCGTTGAGCGCATGCGCAACGGTGAGCGTCTCCGCTTTGTCATCGGCATGGGTGCTGGCACCTGTACTTGTCAAGGCGCCGCATTCGAATTCACTTTTAATACCGAACACGAGTTGCGCGAGCACGGTGTGCGCGACAAGGCCGAAATCGTCTACTTATCAAATGAGCCTGAACTCGGAGACCTGGGCGTTAACGGCATGAAGTTCAAGCAGGAGGGTTACTTCACCTCCTCTCAGCTGTGGACTGAATCTATCTTCCGCGAGCGCGGCGTGAAATCGATTTGTTCCGTTGCGGTTCGCGAAGTTGAACCCGGCAAGGTGAAATACGAAGACCTGGACGGCGAAATGCACGAACTCGACTTCGACTTCGCCATGCTGCTACCTCCGTTCACGGGTATCCCGATTAAAGCCTTTGACAAGAACGGCGAAGACATCACCGATGTCGTATTCAACCCAGCTGGCTTCATGAAGGTCGACGCAGACTACACGCCGAAACCCTTCGAAGAGTGGCGTGCAGCCGATTGGCCGAAGACTTACCAGAATCCAACCTACGGCAATATGTTTGCTGTCGGCATCGCATTTGCGCCTCCACATGCTATTTCGAGACCGCAGAAGACACCGAATGGCACAATGATTGCTCCGGCTCCGCCGCGCACCGGCCAGCCTTCAGGCACTATGGCAGCCGTCGTTGCCGATTCGATTGTCCGCCGTCTCGAAGATCCCAACGCACCGTTGGGTGAAGCATCGATGGGCGAAGTTGGTGCGATTTGTGACGCGTCAACCGGAGCTAACCTCCTCAGCGGATCCGCTGCAGCGATGGTGATGTACCCGGTTATTCCGGATGAGACGGTGTATCCAGAAACCGGTCGTCACCCACGCTTGACCCACGGTGAGATTGGGCTCTTTGGACACTGGATTAAGCTCATGTACCACTACCTGTTCATCTACAAAGCCAAGGCGAAGCCGGGCTGGCACCTACTTCCGGAGTGATTGATCAATGTCTGACACCATGACTGAAAAGAAAATCGAAGAACTCGATCCGAAAACCGCTCGTCGGATTCGGAACGCACCGCTTCCCACTTCTCGCACACTTTTCCTGCGGAAGTTTATCCCGTACCAGATCTACCGTTTCGCCGCGTTTAATATTCGTACGCTCGATATTGTGCGCCGCGGCTAAGCCTTACTAAACAGCAACAGCGGGGGCACTTCTTAACGAAGTGGCCCCCGCTTTGAATATCATCTGTCAGTCTCACAGCGCAGTGAAAGTGTCTTTATTCGGCGTTCTCATTTCAGCTACTGCGAGGGCGCTAGCGGGGCTTATTCCAGCCTCGATGGCGGTTAAGATTAAACTGATCCGAGCCTTTGGCTACTCGGCGAATTCGATCAGCCGACCCACGGTCAGCGCAGCAGCTTCGAGATTAGTGCTCGCATTGCGTACAGCGTCTTCGAGTGATTGCGGCCGCGACGTAATAGGCATAATCGCTAAACGATCACCTGAAAGCTCCTCAATAGCTCCTCCATCGACAGATCCGGCGAAAATCACAAGCGGTTTGTCGTAGCGCTGGCAGAGTTCCCACACTCCAGCGGGCGCTTTACCGGACAGTGTCTGCGCGTCAACTTTTCCTTCGCCAGTACACACGATGTCTGCGGCGCGGATTTTCTCGTGAAGACCCGCTGTTTCAGAAAGCAGTTGAAAACCGCCGGTCAGACGCGCCCCTAAAAAGCGCATGAGCGCCCATCCGAGTCCACCCGCTGCCCCGGCACCTGCACTCCTCCGATTACCGTGCGCTTTCTCGATGCTGTTTCCGGTAACGGGAACGTCCGACAGATGTGTGAGAAGTCTATCGAGGGTGCGTACTTGCTCTTGATCAGCACCTTTTTGCGGACCAAAAACAGCGGCTGCCCCGGTGGGCCCCACCAGTGGATTCGTGACATCGCAAGCCACCGTGATGTCAGTATCAAACTCGGCCAGAGCAGATGCATCAATTGATTTCACCCGGTCGAAAAAACGTGGCTGCGGGGCGATTTCCTCGTCATTGTTATCGAGTAGTCGCACTCCGAGGGCAGTGAGCATCCCAGCACCGCCATCCGTTGTTGCTGACCCTCCCAGACCAATGATGAGACGTTTTGCACCAGCTCCGGTGGCGTGGGCAATCAATTGTCCAACGCCAGCGGTATGTGCCCGCATGGGATCATGTCGATCGGCATCGATTCTCTCCAGGCCGACAGCCTGAGCAATTTCAATAACTGCTAGCTCACCGGCTCTGATGTATTCGGCGTCGAGTTTTTCGCCGTTTGGACCATCAACATTAACGTCGATGATTTCACCCTCGCCAAGTGCCGCGTAATATGCGTCAATAAATCCTTCGCCACCGTCAGATAGGGGGATTATTTCGGTCGCCATTGAGGGATTCGCCTCGCGTAAGCCGCGGGCGATTGCAGATCCTGCTTCTCGCGAAGACAATGACCCTTTGAATGAATCCGAAGCAATTAGCGCCCGCATTTTATGACCTCCTTGTCTCAGATGTTTGGCTTGTGAACTGTTGGAACCATTCAACTTGACGCATGAACTGGTGGAAGCCGCCGCCCTCGTGTCCGTTGTAGGGATACACCACCATCTGCTTGTCTCCACGGTATTCATTAAACATTCCGTAGGTTGTTGACGGCGGGCAGGTTTCGTCCATGAGGGCAACTGAAAACAGTCCTGGCGTATCATTGATGCGGGCGAAGTTCACGGCGTCAAAATAAGCCAGTGTATTCATGACAGATTCGACTCGGGTGGGGAAAACCGCGAGATACCGGCGGATCTCCCGATAGGGATTATCGTCTGTCAGCTCTATGGCACGGCGATAGTCACACAGGAAAGCAACGTCTGAAGCCATTGCGCGGACAGATTCGTGAAGTGCGCTCGCCATTACTGCCAGACCGCCACCTTGAGATGCGCCGGTGATAAATACTCGCGACGTGTCGACACATGACAACGTGAGTACCGTATCTATTGCTCGTACCGCATCAGTGATGAGGCGTCGATAATAGTAACTGTTCTTCTCGTCGATCCCGTTAGTCATAAAACCACGCGCATGACCGGAGGACGGATGGGGGTCGGGGGTATCTCCACCGCTCCCCCAATCACCACCTTGGCCGCGCGTATCCATCAGCAGGTGAATAAATCCAGCAGTCGACCAATGTGGGCGCTCACCCGGGCGACCTCTGCCGCCTCCGTATCCCTGGTATGTGACAACTACCGGCAAATCGTGCTGATCGAGAAATCCGACAGGTCCCGATAACCACGCTCGCACCGGATCGCCGTTAAAGCCTGAAAAAGTCACATCATAGTAGTCGAGTTGAGTAAACGGGGTGTCGACCCGAGTTATGTCATCTGGTCCGGTGCCTTGAGCACGCGCACTGGCGATTGTCGTTTGCCAAAATTCGCTGAAATCTGCGGGCATTTCCACCTTGGGACGGTAGATTTGCAGTTCCTCGAGATCTCCATCTGTCAGTGCCATACCTCTTACTTTAGAGGGAGCGTAGGGAGTATTCTGCAATCACAGCAGGTAATAGATGTGAGGAATAGCAATGACGCTGTCAATACCCTTTATTGTGGGAGCTTACGCTTCCATGCCGAAAGTTCCTGAGCAACGTGCGTACTACACGTTATTAGCGCAAGAGCCGTGGATCAGCGGCCTCGAAATACCTTTTCCCGGTCCTCTTTCGGATGATCCGGCCAGTTTCGCTGAAGTAATCGCACCGCATTGGAATACCTGTACTGTAACCGCAGTTCCTGGAACCATGGCAGCGATTTCTCAGCAGCCGGATTTCGGCCTCGCCTCCCCGTTTTCCGAAGGCCGCGCGGCAGCAGTGCAATTCACTCGCGCAATCGCTACCTCTATTGCTCAACTGCACGATGCATTGGGGCGAGAAGTCGTTGCGAAGGTCGAGTTACAATCGGCGCCTCGAGAAGTAGGTACTGCCGATGATTTCGCCCAGTCTTTAGTTGAGATTGCACAGTTTGACTGGTCGGGAGCGGTACCTGTCATCGAACACTGCGATCAGTACATTCCCGAACAGCCACCGGAAAAAGGTTTTCTCTCACTGGAAGATGAGATTGAAGTTGCTCAGGCCACCGGCTTCGATATCCAGATCAACTGGGGAAGAAGCGCTATCGAGGGCCGGAGCGCGCGCACGCCCCTTGATCACGTCATTAGCGTCCGTGATGCGGGCGTGCTGGCGGGTGTTTTCTTCTCTGGAGCGGGCCCGAAGGAAACCATTTACGGGCATCCCTGGGTTGACGGTCATATGCCCGCGACTTCGGATGAACCCGCATCAATCATGACGGTAGACCACATTCAAGAGGTTACTCGAGCTACTTTGGAGGAGCCGGGAGCAGCCTCGTACTGCGGGGCGAAAATATGCGTCCCACCGTCGGCCTCGCTCAGTGAACGCATCGGATTCATCAAAACGATCTACCGTGCCGTCGCGGGGGCGTGAGTCAAGTTTCCACCTCATTGACGAAGTGAGAACTCAACCTCCACCTCAACGGAGGCGTCTTGGGGTAGCACAGCAACCCCAACTGCTGAACGCACGTGGAGGCCCCCAAAAATATCGTGGAACAGGTCGGATGCGCCGTTGATGACGGCGGGTTGACCGAAGAAGCGGCGTGATGATGCCACGTAACCGGTCACTTTGATGACTCCCGCCAGGTTATCGACACCTCCTGCCACGTCTGCGGCGGCGGCGAGTGCATTCAGTGCGCATAGACGTGCAGCGCGGTAAGCGTCTGCTGGCGGCGTGTGGTTCTCACCGACTCGACCACACGCAGTAACCGCACCATCGCGGATCGGTAATTGGCCGGAAGTGCGCACCGTATCACCCACTATCATGGCAGGTACATACGATGCGAGAGGAGGAACGACCGTAGGTAGCTCGATACCGAGTTCTTCCAAACGATTCGATACACTCATGCTTGCTCCTTTCGGTGGCAACGCTTAGTTCGTAGTGCAAGATTACCAATATCGGTTGCCGTCACGCGCCTCGGTTTCACGATGAATTCACCGATAAAACCTGGACGTAACTCGCCTCCCGGTGTTGGATAGGTATATGACTGATAACGTTTGTGCGCTGATATCCGTTTCGGATCTCGCGCGAATTTACCGTGACGATACGACTGTCGTTTTGGACGCGACAATGGGGGCTACATCCACTGATCCACATATTCCCGGCGCTCAGATTGCCGCCATCGAAGGGCCGTGGAGCGATGAGGAATCGCCGTGGCCACATACCCGGCCCGATCGCGACGCGCTGGAGTATGAATTACGTCGGCTTGGCATCAACGCTGATTCTCGCGTGATTGTCTACGAGCATGATGGTCTTTTTTCAGCACCGCGTATTTGGTGGCTGTTACGGTATGCAGGTATTTCCACCGCCGCGATTCTTGACGGTGGCTTGGTGGCATGGGAAGCCGCACACCTGCCCGTCACCCGGGAGAAGACTTCACCGCGCCCGAGCGGCACGGTGAAGGTCATACCTCGTGACGAGATGATTATTGATGAACATCAGGTCCGTCAGCACGTGGCGAAAAAGGATCGTCAGATTTTCGATGCTCGCTCAACGGAACGCTTCCAGGGAACCGTTGCGGAACCGCGTCCGGGCCTTCGTTCGGGCCACATACCAACTTCTCGTTCGCTGCCGTATACCACTGTGCAACGCAATGGCTTCATGCTTCCTGAGGATGAGCTACATGAGATTCTCGAACCTCTCCTTGATGATCGCCCGATTGTTACAACCTGTGGTTCGGGAGTGACAGCCTGTGTCATAGCTCTGGCACTCAATATTATGGGGCGCACCGATGTCGCCGTTTATGACGGTTCCTGGTCACAGTGGGGGCGTGAAGGAGGTCCAGAAATCGAAACTGGACCCGAATCCAAATAACCACCTGCCTACCCTGTGCCGCACGACGGCACATATTTGATCAAAGGTCTCTGCCGTGAATAAACGCCAACTTCGCATTGGTGTGGTCGGTGCCGGCGCCCGAGCGCCGCTCGCCCTCCACGCTGAAAATCCCGAACACAATGCCGTCATCGTCGCTGTGGCCGACCCGTCACCGCATGCAGAACATCGCGTCGTCGAACGTTTAGGGCGAGAGATTCCGGTGATGCCCTCCATTGACAGTTGGTCGCGCGACGAAATTGATGCGGCATTTGTGATCTCACCTGACGACACTCATGAGGTCATCGCATGCGAGCTACTTGAACGCGGTATTGCCGTGTATTTAGAGAAACCGTTGGCTATTACCGTGTCGGGAGCAACGCGGATCCTCACCACCGCATATCGGACGAAAACCCCACTGTACGTTGGCCACAACATGCGCCACATGTCAGTGGTGACCACGTTCAAGAAAATCATTGACGACGGAATCATCGGTGACGTAAAAGCCATATGGTGCCGCCACTTCGTGGGAAACGGCGGAGATTATTATTTCAAGGACTGGCACGCTCAACGCAGCCGGGTTAACAGTTTACTTCTGCAAAAGGGCGCCCATGATATTGATGTGATGCATTGGCTGGGCAACAGTTATACGCGCACTGTTGTGGGTATGGGATCTCTGGGAGTCTACAATCACGTGCAATCCCGGCGTGATAACAGTGACCGCCTGATGCCGCAGTGGTTTGACTACGGGACGTGGCCGCCGGACCATCAGTACGATCTGAACCCAACCATTGATGTTGAGGATCTGTCGATGATTCTCATGCAATTCAATAACGGTATTTTCGCCTCCTACCAGCAGTGTCATTACACACCGGACTACTGGCGCAACTACACGATTATTGGCACCCGAGGAAGGGCGGAAAATTTCGGCGACACCGGCGGCGGAGTTATCCGCGTATGGACAGAGCGGGTCGGTTACGACCCGGTTGCGCCGCTGGAAATTCTCATCGGCGATGATGCGGGCGGACACCAATGCGCGGATGAACGCACCGTTCGGGAGTTCTTTCGATTTATTCGCGAGGGCGTACCGACTCAAACCTCTCCGCTAGGCGCCTGGTATGCCTCGGTTACCGGCGCTGAAGCTACCTACTCGTTGCGTCACGGTTCAGTACCGCGCACAATTGATGATCTCCCCGATGACCTGGTTCAGTACTTCGTCAAGCAAACCGTCGACGGGTAGTGGGAACTTGGGGGAGGGCGTACGCTAGGCAGACTCTACGGTAGCTAGATATCCTACGCCTCTTCCGGTGGAGGTAGCGGAGCATCCCATTCAAGCGTTTGTTTACTTCGAGCCGTGATGAAGTCACCGCTGACCGGATCGGTGAACTCAAGGCCGTACGCGAGAAGTTGAAGTTCACTCAGATTTTCAGTTACACGATCGCCGTGAACCGGAGCGAATTCCCCTCCAAACAGGGAGTCACCGATAATGGGCGTGCCCAGGCCTGCTGCGTGAATTCGAATTTGGTGCGTACGCCCGGTAATAAGTTCAACATCGTAGGTGGTGACCTCGTGTCCGCGCATCACTCGGTGGGGACCAGCATCACGCAGGAGAGTGAGAGAGTTGGGCTCTCCGGGTTTGAGTACGGCTCGCAGGGTTCCCGACTGTTTCTCTATTCGGGCACTGACGTGGAGCCATGAACCGTCTTTTTCAACTCTAACGAGAGGATTGGACGGCTGACGTGATGGCACTGGCGCAACAAATCGATACCGTTTTGTCACGAGACGACGCGCAAACAGTTCTTGGTAAACACGTCTCATATCCGGACGTAGCGTAGCGAGTAACAGACCCGCGGTCGAACGATCGAGACGATGCGCCGTAACAATATCGTCGTTATTCTCCTGTCGACGCAACGCGACTGTTGCTGTGCGAGCAATATACTGGCCGCGCGGCATGGTCGATAGTCCGTGGGGTTTGTCGGCAATTATCCACCTGCTCGTGCGTTCAACTATTGGAACTATCATCGGTTCGTCAGGCTCATCTTCGATGGGACGATACATCCACACACCGCTGCGAATAGTGGTGGCGGGGGCGTGGGGTGGAATGGCAACGGCCTGCGAATCGACGATATCGCCAACGGCAAACAGGTGATCGAGAGTGGATTCGTCCATGCGCGGATACTGACTGAGAATCCAATCGCGGAGGCATCCGTTGAGTTTCGGATTTTCAGTGTCTCGTAGTCGCAAACGTGTAGGCCGCAATCCGTAGCGGGCGGGAGGAACTTGCCTATTGCGAGAACGTCGGCGCGGGGAGTACACGCCCCGATTGTAACGCGGTACTGATAACTAGGCTGCGCGGAATCGGTTGAAACCTCGTGCTCTGTCAATGGTTGCAAGAGTTTTTTGTGCGGTGACGATATCCCGTTTTGAAGCGACCTCGATAACGATTTCGTCAATGCCGGTGGAATGAGCCAGCGCAACGAGGGCCGCAGATCCAATAGAGGCGGGAACCGCGAAATTCACGTATGCGCTCGATGGCCCCACAATCTGAAGTATTTCATCGGTAATCGACCCGAACGGTATTTCGATTCGTCT
Organism: Actinomycetaceae bacterium; assembly: GCA_030537795.1. Taxonomy (GTDB): domain Bacteria; phylum Actinomycetota; class Actinomycetes; order Actinomycetales; family Actinomycetaceae; genus Gleimia. Next base: position 20,792 of record JAUNVE010000020.1, on the reverse strand, counting down.
TACTCGCGAGTTACCAATGGCAAGGCGCGCTTGGGTAGGAGTACGAATACGCGCGGCCCAGTGGGTGGCAATTCTTTCGTTCACGAGGGCATCAAAGCTCGTCAGAAGGGAATCATTGTCAAGTTCACTTCCCGACGAAACATACCATGTAATGGTGTCGATTTGACCGTGGTAGCGTTCAGTTTCGGCCAGGGCCCCGATGCGGATGAGGTCGGGGTCCAATCCGCTACCGTATCCGGTGGCGAGGCAAGCCGGCACACCGATGAGGCCGTTGGCTGGCATCAGCCCAAGATCATGTCTCAGGTTCTCTGCCTTCACAGTTGAGACGACGGGTGACACTCGTACGCTTGTGGTAGCGTACATCTGCTCTAGCGGGCGGGAGAGATGCACAATAACCCCCATAAGGTTTACTAACGCTTTACTTGTTAATGGTGATTATATACATCTTTTTCCGCAACCGTAAACACTTCTAAAACATATCCTGCATTATCGCCGATGGTAGTTAAAAGAAACTTCAGATATTGAAAATCGGCACATCAGATATCACCGCCACGAGTGATGGCATGTGAGTTCGCCACGCGAGACTGGAGGGCTCAACCACAATCATTGTGCCGCGCCTTGGCGGCAATTCGTGTAGTCAATAACGTCGCGTAGGTCGTCCAGAGAGCATATGGAGAAAGGACTACTCCCCTTCCCGCATTGATTTTTCCCACCCGTCTAACCAGGTCGATTGATGATGTGGCTAGAAGGGCGCATTCAATGGCCGCTGCCGGTAGGTGCCGCAACTTGAAAAACAGCAAAGGCCAAGCCGCATTAAGCGCCAGATTAGCTACTCCTGCCGCAATGAAACGTTTTTCCTCCGCCGTCATTTCTGCTGTCACGCTAGCGGATGACATGTCTGAGGGATCAGCTTCCCCGATATCCGCAAGTGTCAGCGCACCCGTTAGCGCAAGATCGGCATAAAGGACAGTCCACACAATAGGAAATACCCAGCGCGGCGGTTTCAACGAGGTTTTCGGCAGACGCTGATACCAGGGTGAATTCACACGCATAAAAGCACTTGCCATAGTCGCAGTAGCAGCAACGGAGGCGGATACGGCAAAAATAATTTTCCGCCACCGGTGGGGACTGATTGATAAAGCCGTTGCCGCGAAGGCCTCATCCAGATCATCAAGTCCCCCGAGAGGTTCCCCCACCACGGTAGAAAAATCCCATTCGGCAACCACCGTGTCATGCACCATGCTTTCAACTAGGGGTTCGGCCAAATGCCGATCAACTGGCGTTAGCAGACCAATTACCCAAGATGCCACACGCGCATTGCCAATTGGCGCGGTCCATATACGCTTGCGTCCGAGGTGAAAATGGGTGACATACCGCGTCAACATTTCCACGTAGGATATTTCCTCAGCACTGCCGATATCGAATAAACGCGATTCTTCGACCTCGACTGTACCAGCGCTTTCCAGCAGGTATAGCAAATCTTTTTCGGAAATTGGGGTAATGCGATTATGCATCCATCGGGGTGCCACAATCAGCGGCAAGCGCTCCGCCAAGTGACGAAGCATGGCAAAAGATGCCGAACGGTCACCGACTACAAGCCCCGCCGATAGTCCTATTGTGAGGGCGCCGGAACTTTCTAAAATCCGACCGACCTGCCTGCGCGATTCTAGATGTAGAGACTTTTCACCATGTGGCGCAAGCGCTCCAAGGTACACAATCCGTTCGGTTAGTGCTCGTTTGACTGCCTGCGCAAACATCTGAGCCATCAGCCGTTCTTCCTCCACGAAAGCACGATCATTACCCATCGAATGTAAGAGGTACCAGGCAACATCCACGCCCTCTAATGCGCGATCAAGATCGAACTGATTAAGGGCATCTCCTTCGATAACTACAACACGGCCGGATTCACATTCTTGTGAATCGTTGATTAAATCTGCCCACGGCATTAGCTTCGCCTTGTCTTTACTGCGCACAAGGACTTTTACTGCCCACTGTGTATCAGCCAATCGGCGCACGAGTAGGCTTCCCACATATCCTGTTGCTCCCGTTACTAAGGCCGTTTTGTTTTCCATTTCAATAGCTCCATCAGGTAATTATCAACGGGAGGACATAGAGCATGGTCAACGACCACACCAGGTGGATGACGATGCATTGGTCCACACGACCCCAGTGTGCGCGGGCATAACCGCACACGATACCGAGGGTTAAGGCGGACAGGGTAAGTAATGCGATACCAGAAACCGATGTCACCAGAGCATACAGACCGGCGCTGGCCCACATCGCCCATTTTTCTGGTAAATCACGAAAGAGCGCACCACGAAAGTATATTTCTTCGGCGCATCCGGTAGTTACGGTAATGATGGTGACGGTGGGAAGAGCGCCAAAACGCGCAAACTCAAGGAGATCAACTAACGGGTCACGCAATGGCGGAATGAGGTCAATAAGAAAAGCTCCGGCAATAAAAGCTATCGCCAGTGCCCCTCCGATTCCGAGTCCGATGCTGATGGCAGATCCGGGTGGTTTGCGGTCAACGGCATCACATTCGCGTAGCCATCCCCATAGCCCACGCTCTTCATGGGTAACCCACGCTCCGCCAAACCAGATGACTCCCAACGTAGCTGTCAGAAAATAGAAAACTGGTGAGCCGGCCGCCAGATGGGTAGAGATTCCTAAGAGAGTCGCACCAACAATAAGTGTTCCGGCATGCAGAGTGCCGTGCAGTCTGGTGAATCGCTGCACGACTCCGGCCATGGCTAACCTAGTGATTCCATTACGCGCACACCGTCAAGCACACGTAAATACGGCAACGGGTCTATATCGAGATCGAGAACATAATCAGTGAGTTGATCGCGAATGACACCGAGTAGTTTGTCCACATCCCACGGTTTCGAAAAATAGTGGTCGAGTTTGGCTTGATTGAGTGCGCGGATCGTATCGTCCTGGTCGGCCTGCCCGGTGACGAGAACCTTCCGCGTCAGTGCGGTGCGTTCGTCATCATTCATCTCGACGAGGAAATCGACTCCTGTTTTGCCCGGCAGACGATGGTCAGCCAGCACGAGAGCGAGAATGTCACCATCATCATCGATTTCCGCCACCACGTCCCAGGCGTCGGCCACGGTGTCAGCGACTTCAATTCGCACGTCGGAGGCGATCGGCGCTAAATCTCGTTCAAGCGCGTCGCGGACTTCAGGTTCGTCTTCGAGAATCAGGATTGCCAGTTGCATGATGTCCTCATTTGTGCCGGTCTGTACTTTACTCTAATAGGACTGGTCGTCCATTGGGGTATCTTCGGGTCCCGCAATAGGCAGGATCGCGGATATGGCGGTGCGGCCTGGTTGCGATTCAATGCGTAATGTACCGTCATGATCGTCAATAATGGAATGCGTAATCGACATTCCCATGCCGAGCCCGTAACGTACTTGCCCTCCTTTGGTGGTGAAATGCGGTTCCACGATGTGGTCGATATCCTCCGGTGCGATTCCAGGCCCATTGTCTATGACGGTGACGCAGATGTGACCATCATCAGGCTGCGACGTTTCGACTCGGATCGTCGGCGGCGTTGCCCCGCGAGCGGGCAGTCGAATGGCATCCGTTGAGGTCGGATCGGGGTCATTAGCTAGTTCCTCATCTTCTGCTTCAATGGCTTCGGAAGCGTTGATGAGCAGGTTGGTCCACACCTGTTCAAGACGCGCAGGATAGCAGCGAATACGCGGTAGATCACCGTAGGCACGCTCAATCTCAACGGAGCGCAATCGGTGAGCCGTCAGCCGCAAGGTATCTTCAATGCTTTCGTGGATATCAATGTCATCCACCGGCGCGGAATCCGGCCGCGCATAGGCTCGTAGCGACGAGACGAGATCAACGATCCTTCTAGCCGCCACATTAGAGTTTTTCACTGCTCTGCCAATATGAGCAGCCGCTTCAATTACCTTCATCGGTGAGTGCTCGGGGCGTAACGGATGTCGACGACGGTAAGAGCGATCCTTTTTCACGATGGCTTTAATATTGACTTCGTCGATAATTTCGGCTGCCACCAGACGTTTGGCAACCTCCCGATCTTCTTTTGTATAGCGCATAACGTTGCGAACCAGCCGTCGTTCTTCAGAGGTCGACCGCGGTGGCGCATTAATAGTGCGCTGGAGCGTTCCTTGCGCATCAGCCAACTCATCCGTTGCCGCCAGTATGGTGTCGAGGTCGTCACCGATCTGCTGGGTGGCACGTTGCAGAGCGGCCACGGGATTATTGAGTTCGTGGGCGATACCGGCTGAAAGTTCACCGAGCATGGCATATTTCGTTTTTTCTACCAGCTGTTCTCGGGTGGCACGCAACTCTTCAAGTGTTTTTTCCAGGGTTTCGCGTTCGCGTTCCAGCTGTTCGGCGAGTTCGTTCTTTTCAATATGCAAATATTCGGCCCGCACCAGCCGTTGCGTCAATGCTTGAATGGCGACTACCGCGAGATTGGCTGAGGTATCAGGCGACTGTTGTAGAACATATTCGAGTTGTTCTAGCGATAGACGAACCACTTCAGCATCGGTTGTCGTCGTAGAGGTAAAGAGAGCTCTTTGCTGACGTGCAAGCGAAATCAGACCAATCAGGGGCCCCGACGTGGCATGGTGAAGAAGGACGTCACCGAACTGCGATGAGCGATGCAACGCTACCGAACCTCGTAGCACGAGATAGACGGCGTCGACGGATTCGCCCTGTCGCGTCAAATCAACACCTTCAGGTACCAGCATGCGTGGACGAGGCCCCAGAATCTTCTCAATTCCCTGTAGCAGAAACATTTGCATCTGTTCGCCGGGAGAATCAAGTCCGTAGAGCAGATCGCCGCCGCGCGGTGCGTCATAGACGCCGTCAGCTTGTAGCGCATGCGTAATCTCGGCATCCGGCATCCATTTGATAAGCCATCGGTCAACGCTGGCATCGACCTGTTCAATGAGGGTGGATGCTGTCCATGGACACGCGATAATCGACACCAGTTTCCCACGATGTAGGGCCTTCCAGGTGTCATCGTGGGTGCGCTGGTCTGTTAGGAGCACGAAGCCTGATTGACTGAATCGTTTGTGTGCCGAAAGCTGTTCAACAATGTCATCGACTCGCCCCAACCGGGCAGATAGGACAATGGTGGGAACCAGACATTTGGAAGTGCCGGGGCAGGTACGTTCTGCGGCCCGCAAAGCGCCCTCCACTCCCATCACAACCTGCACATCGCAGTGGTCGATACCGGCATTGAGCTGTTCGGCAGCTTCGAGAGCGTAGTCCTCTCTATCGGCTACCAACACAAGAACGTGGAGGCCGTATTTGTCGGCGCTCGCAACTGGATTGGCAGTAGTCATGGTGGTCGAAGGCTCCTAAAGAAGGCCTGCACTTGCCCAGAAAACGGGCATCACGAAGGCGAGGAGAATAACACCGGATATGCCTACCACCAGACCCGACTTCACCATTTCAGGGGTAGAAATTTCGCCTGTTGAGTAGGCAATCGCATTCGGCGGCGTGGAAATCGGAAGACACATACCCAGTGAGCAGCCGAGAGCGAGTACGACGGCGATTTCGGCCGGGCCGGCAGCGAGGGAAGCTCCCAGACCCATACCGAGTGGGATCAACAGGTTCGCGGCTGCCGAATGCGAAATCACGTTGGACATGAGGAATCCGATACCGGCCAGCACCAGAAGCAGCAGGACAACCGGGACTTTTTCCCAATTAATCGATTCAATGAGCCAGGAGTCGAGGCCGGACTTACCTACCCCGATGCCGAGGGAAATACCGCCGGCGACAAGCCAGAGCACGGGCCAGTCGAGTGCCTTGAGGTCATCGCCACTCATCACCTGAGTAACCATTAGCAGGACAACGGGAATGAAGCCAACGGTATTGGAAGAAATTCCGTGAAGCGGCTCGGTCATCCAAAGGGCGATGGTCATGCCACCAACAATGTAGAAAATAACCGCATTACGGCCGGTCTTAAACTTTGCGCTCAGGTCTATCTCAATAGACAGGTCTTTGGGAATATAGGAGAACGCGAGGAATAGCCACGATAGCGCGAGGACCACGATCATGAGTGGTACAGCGATCACCATCCACGACACAAATGTAATATGTATTCCCGCCGATTGGAGCGCACCGAGGGCAATAGCATTGGGGGGTGTCCCCACGGGTGTGCCAATTCCGCCGACATTTGCTGCGATGGGAATCGATAGCGCTAATCCGGTTCGCGATTTACCTGCAGGCAAAGATGCGAGCACCGGCATAAATACCGCAAACATGGTCGCTGTTGTCGCTGTATTCGACATGAACATTGAGAGTACCGCGGTAATGAGCATTACTCCCATCAGTGTCAGCCGTGGCGACGAAAGGAAGGGGCGGAGCATGACTGCTGCCAGGGCTCGGTCGACACGGTATTTTGCAGCGCCATCGGCAAGCATGAATCCACCGAGGAATAGAATAATCACTGGGTTGGCGAGAGCGGCGAAGAAAGTTGCGGAGGTCGGCGCGTCTTCCGCGACGGGCAAAATTGCCTGATCGGAAATCAGAAGCACCTCGGCCATAATGACCAGAACAGCGGTTGCCGACAGCGGAATCGCTTCGGTTACCCACAGCATGATGGCGGCGAGGAATATACCCAACATGCGTTGTCCGACAGCGTCGAGACCGGGAATATCGACCAGGAAGGGGAAGATAAAACCAATTACGGCAGCTATCTGTCCAAAGCGCTGCAGTTTTGTGGTGTGTTTCTGCGCGACGGGTTTAGGAGCCGGCGCTTGCTTACGCTTAATGCGCGCTTTGGCTGATGCCCGAGTCTGCGCGGGTGTTTTTGCTGCCATTGTGCGTGATCGTCCTTGAGTGATTTGATGCGACTGCGGATGTGTACGCACAGTACACGAAACCCTCCCAAGTGTAACGCGGCTCACGTTGAATTACGTGGGCCCAAAGACTGTTCTTTCGACTATCTTGTATTTCCCTCTGGTGCACTCGGGCCCACCATGCGTCATGGTGGGCCCGAGTGTTGAATTGTGGCTAGCTACGTTCGCTAGTCGTTTGAGCGATCGATGGAGACAATGAGATAGATGGCATAAGCGAAACCGAGGCTGGCAGTAGCAAGGCCAGCGGTAATAATCATCGCCATATTAGTCAGCACAGCTCCCCCAATGGTGAGAGCGGTGGCAGCGATAAACAAAGCGATGAAGATGTAGGTAGCGAAAAGCTCATTACTTTGAAACCCACGTCGATTAACACGTGCGTATTGGGTAGGCATGGAAGTTATAGATGACATGTTTCTCCTTGCATGAATATTGATAAGTCTGTAGATGCGCCACTATTTATGGCATGGCGAGCCCGCATCATTTCCGCGTGTAATCGCACGGGCTATTCATTCAGATAACGCGATGTTCGACAGTAGGTGCCTCACGAATAGATGCCTGTTTTGGCGGGTGGGCAGGGTACTGCGATATAAAGGCGAGACCAGCCGGTATCGTCGATGTGCCGAAGCACTGGACTATCGACATGTGCTGAGCTCCTATTCATTCTGCAGGAGCTTCGGTCCGTGCTCCTGCACGGACGTTGTGCGCTATTGTGTCGCCGAGTTCAATTGTTCATACATATAGGCAGAGAAGCAAATTTCTGCTCGAATTGTGTGCTGATATACACAATCGCCGCCCAACCGATTGACCGGTTGGGCGGCGTTCTCTGGGAGTGAGGGGAGTGAGGAAAATCAGCGGAGGCTTAGGCTCTCGACATGTCGACTACCGCTCGACCGCGGATCTTTCCGGCTTTGAGAGCGTCATATCCTTTACCCGCATCCACTAGCGAATAGTGTTGTGAAACGATTTCTTGATAGCGGATGACTCCATCCGCAGCCATGCGAATAACCTCCGGAAGATCTTGCCGGGTCAGTGCCCCATAGGTGCCGAGGATCGATTGCGAACGCCGTACCGTCCGATTGATTTCGACGGCAGCTGTTTGCACTCCTGCGCCCAGACCGATGGGAACCATGCGTCCACCATCGCGTAGCGCATCGAGTGCCGCCGTCCACGTCTCGGGGCGGCCGAGAGCTTCAAAAGCAACGTCTACACCGCGACCGTTAGTGAGGGCAAAAACAGCTTCGTGGACGTCTTCGCGCGAGGAGTTCACGACATCGGTAGCACCGAGCGCTCGAGCGGCTTCCAGCTTGTCATCGGCAACATCAATGGCAATAACCTGACGAGCACCGAAAGCGCGCGCAATCTGGATGATGTTTGACCCCACGCCCCCGGTGGCAACAACAGCTACGGTTTCACCATAGCCAAGGTTGGCACCGCGTCGAACCGCGCCGTATGCGGTCATAGCTGCACATCCGAGAATCGCTCCCGCTACTGGGTCGACCCCTTCGGGCGTTGGCGCCACTGATGTCGCTGGTATCACGCAGTATTCGGCAAGACCGCCCATTGAGTACATGGCAATTTCCTCACCAGCGAGGCTTTCCAAGCGGGTGGTGCCATCATAAAGCTTGCCTCTCAGACGATTGAGGTCAAAGAATGGGCCGCATAAGTCATCGCGGCCCGAAGCGCATGCTTCACACTGGCCGCACGGCATAAGAAATGCGCCTGCGACTTTTTGTCCCACCTCGAGACCGGTATGTTCATTCCCCTGCCCGAGTTCGACGATCTCCCCCGCCACCTCATGCCCGAGTACACAGGGAAGAGGGAATGCAATGGCGCCGGAAATAACATGCAGATCCGAATGACACATTCCACAGGCGGACACTTTAACAAGTACTTCGCCAGCCTTGGGCCGAGGAGTTTTAATCTCTTCGATTTCGAGACCTTTTTGGTAGTCCCTAAGCACTGCAGCTTTCATCGTTTCTGGAATATGTACTGACATATCGACTCCTTGGAGAGAGTAATTTGAGGGCTGATATCGTTGATTTGTCCGTCATTGCACTTATGCGATTTCGACTATGTCACTACATTAGCCTACTATTCAGCACATGTCTAGGACTTTGTTCGCACATTTAAGACGATATGGGGAAGGTCATAGGATTAGCTGCACTAAAGTCGGCAACTCGACTGACGAACTATCAGGATTGGTTCAGTTTCTATCCTGGTTTGATGTCGACGCACAGTTCGCGTCCGATCGGTTAATTGAGCCAACGCCGCCTGGGCCATATCCTCTAAACGGTGGTCAATAGAGGTTATATTTAACGTGGCTGTGCGCGCCAGTGCAGTGTTATCAAAGCCAGTAACCCCAACGTCGCGACCGGGCATTAAATCTGCCTGATGGAGGCGGAAAATCAGCTCGGACGCCACCGAGTCGTTATAGGCCACTACCCCGGTATTCGCACCGTATTCGTCAATAATCTCTCCGATGGGGTCGGAATCGCCATCCTCCATAATGAATACCGCTATCTCTGATTCACGGCCGAGCTTTGCCATGGTTTCTCGATATCCGCGGATACGCTCATAACTGGTATCACCCGCAATATGCCTGGCGTAGCCGAGATAGACAACGTCTGTGTAACCTTGCTCGATCAAATGCTCGGTTGCCATCTGAATGGCCCGGAAATCGTTGGTGTGGACATAGTCCACACTCGCCGGAGCATCGTTATTGGATACCAAACATACCCGCACCTGCTCTCCGAGGGTCTGCAAGTCATCCGGTTCAATGAGTGGAGAAATCAGGGCAATCCCATCGACGCGCATCTCGCACATCCGTTCAATCGCTCGACGCTCGAGGGCCGGGTCGCGAAAACTCACCATGTGAAGGGTTGTTAAACCACGCACGTAAGCAGCTTTTGTGAAAGCTTCCGCAAACTCTCCATAGAAGGCGTTATCGAGTGAGGGCAGAATCAATCCCAGGTTTTGAGTTGATTGTGACGCCAGCGATTGAGCAGCTGCATTGGGTAAATACCCGAGTTTTTCAATCGCCGCAAGAACTGCGGCCCGTCGAGCCGGCGAGACTCGTGAATCGTTTTGAATGACAAGAGACACCAGCTGGCGGGAAACGCCAGCTTCACGCGCTACATCGCTTTGAGTTACAGCTCTCGCCATAACGCTAAGCGTAGCTCTTCACCCCTCATCTCAATAGGTTAAACGCCATATCCCAACTTTTACCATCGTTATCGAAGTAAACTGCCACTTTTCAATATCGTTAAGAATTAGGACTAGACAATGGGCCCTAGAACACACCTTGGTAGACTAAAGGCGGTCAAGACAAAAGGAGTCTCTCATGCGGGTATCGCCGTCCTACACTGCCTCTTACCGAATAATCATCGATGAATCTCAAATTAAAATCTCTCGGGTAGTTGATCTCATATCTGAAACAGGTGCTGCCATTACGGGTCTCGATGTCGCAGATTCCGATCGGGGCGAGATCATTATCGATCTCACCTGTAACACCCGCGATTCCGAACATCGCCGAGATATAGCCACGCTTTTGAAGAAAACTGACGGCGTTAATCTCACGTCAATCTCGGACACCACATTCTTAGCCCATGTCGGCGGCAAGATCGAAGTTCAACCAAAAATGCCGATTCGTAACCGCTCCGATCTTTCCCGGGTCTACACGCCCGGAGTTGCCCGGGTATGTCAAGCGATTCACGATGCTCCGATGAAGTCCCACTTCCTCACAGTCAGGTCAAACTCTGTCGCCGTTGTTACCGACGGTACCGCCGTGCTGGGAATGGGTGATATCGGCCCCGAAGCCGCGCTTCCCGTTATGGAAGGTAAAGCCGTTCTGTTTAAACAGTTCGGCGGAGTCGATGCCTGGCCGGTCGTCCTCGACACCAAAGACACCGAGGAAATCATCCGCATAATCAAAGCCATCGCACCGGGCTACGGAGGCATTAATCTCGAAGATATCTCCGCCCCTCGTTGCTTTGAAATTGAGGCCCGGTTGCGCAACGAACTCGACATTCCGGTATTCCATGACGACCAACACGGCACCGCTGTGGTCGTACTTGCCGCGCTAATTAACGCTCTCAAGGTAGTCGACAAGAAGATTGAAGATGCTCGCATTGCAGTATCCGGTGTCGGTGCTGCCGGCACTGCCATTATCAAACTTCTTCTCGCGCAAGGAGCCAAAGATATCGTTGGTTACGGACGCACTGGAGCTTTGGCCGCAGACCAGACCGACAATATGAATCCGGCGCGTAAAGAGCTTGCCGAAATGACCAACCCGCGTCTCGTCCACGGAAGCTTGAAGGAAGGGCTCAAGGACGCCGACGTCTTCATCGGCGTATCCCACGGCGATATTCTTCAACCCCAAGACCTAGCAGTGATGGCTGATCGCGCCATCGTTTTTGCGCTCGCCAATCCAACCCCCGAAGTCGATCCTATTGGTGCGGCCAACTATGCTGAAATTGTCGCCACCGGACGGTCCGACTTCCCCAACCAGATCAATAACGTTCTCGCTTTTCCCGGCCTATTTCGCGGAATTCTCGACTCTCACGTCAAATCGATCACCACGGAACTACTGAGAGTCACAGCAACGGCAATCGCCTCGGTTATCTCCGAAGACCAACTGTCGAGCCACTACATCATTCCCGGTGTATTCGATCAGCGCGTTCCCCGGGCAGTCAGCCAGGCGGTTAAAAAAGCCTCTCAGACACTCCCTAAGCATGAGATTCCGGTGCAAGAACACACCGATAACTAGAGTCGACCGGCTTATTCAGCCGGTACTTTGTGGATATGATGGGCCTCTCCCCTGCTACGTGGATAGTGCTTGGTCTGGCAGCCATATTTATTGGTGTATCTAAAACTGCATTGCCTGGACTGGCGACACTGTCGGTGGCTCTATTCGCCGCCATGCTACCAGCCAAAGAATCGACCGCTGTCATGCTCATTCTTCTCATGGTTGGTGATGTGGTAGCGATTTGGATATTCCGTCACGCCGCGGATTGGGGCACGCTACGTCGTCTCATTCCGCCAGTTGTTGTTGGAGTGATATGCGGAGCAGTGTTTTTGCACCTTGCCAATGACCTGCTTATGCGTCGCACTATTGGCTGGATTTTACTTGCTCTGACGGGGCTGACGCTATACCTCCGACACCGTAGAATCCGCTCTCGTGACCACCAAAGACGTCATCCGCCTCTGTTTCGCGCGCCGGTCGTAGCACGCATCGGATACGGCAGTCTCGGTGGATTCACTACCATGGCTGCCAACGCAGGCGGCCCCGTCATGTCCCTTTACTTCCTGTGGTCACGACTCCCAGTTGTCACTTTCCTCGGAACGACAGCGTGGTTCTTCTTTCTCGTCAACATCATTAAACTACCGTTCTCGGCAACAATCGGTCTGATCGGTGTTGCTACGCTGAAACTCGGTGGAGTCCTCGCCCCACTCGTGCTGATAGGAGCGCTGGCCGGACGTCGTATTATCTCCCACCTAACGCAAGACACTTTTGAGCCGCTCGTTATTATCCTCACGGTTATCAGTTCGGCTTATCTCGTCTGTTAATAATCACCACCGCTATCGCTATCCAGTAGCGAAATAACGAGAATATCGCCGGGGTGGAAATAAAGCGGGTTACATCCACCCCGGAGACTTGACAGCTTCGCAGATTACTCTTCTCGCTCAAATGTCATGGTTGCACCGTAAGCACCTGAATCAGAGGGCCAGCGCGAGGTGATGGCTTTGCCGCGAGTGTAGAAAGACACGCCCTCGGGACCGTGAATATGGCGGTCGCCCAGCAGTGAATTCTTCCAACCTCCAAAGCTGTAGTACGCCACCGGAGTTGGAATAGGTACATTGACTCCCACCATTCCGGCCTCAACTTCGTGGGTAAAGCGACGCGCCATACCACCGTCATTGGTGAAAATAGCCGAACCATTGCCAAATGGGGAGGCATTCACAAGTTCGATTGCTTCCTCATAGGTCTGAGCCGTGATGATCGTAAGGACCGGCCCAAAGATCTCATTGGTGTAGAGCTCGTTGTCAAGCGGGCAGTTTGTAACAATCGTCGGCCCCATGAAGTAGCCGTTTTCAAAGCCCTCGATAATCAGGTCGCGGCCATCAAGAGTTACCGTCGCTCCGGCTTTTTCGGCCGAATCGATGAGACCGACAATGCGTTTCTTGGCTGCCGCAGAGATAACCGGCCCCATATCTGTGTTTTGGTCCATGCCGGACCCAACCCTAATCTGTCGGGCTTCTTCGGCCACCAGATCCGCCAGTTCATCTTCGACTCCACCGACTGCTACCACCACTGGAAGAGCCATACAGCGCTCCCCGGCTGCACCAAAGGCCGCCGCAGAAATATGCTTAGCGGCGAACTTGAGATCAGCATCTGGCATGACGATGGCGTGGTTGTTAGCACCGCCGAGAGCCTGAACTCGCTTACCGTTCTTCACTCCAGTTTCCTGCACAATATGCGCCACCGGGGTTGATCCGACAAAAGAAATGGCGTCGATTCCCGGATGGGTGAGCATCGCTTGCACGGTTTCTTTCTCGCCGGCAACAACATTGAAGATGCCGTCGGGCAATCCTGCCTCTTTGTAGAGTTCAGCAGTGAATAGGGAGGCTGAAGGTGTCGGGGTGGCCGGCTTGAGAATAAAAGCATTACCGGTAGCGATCGCCAAGGGATGCATCCACATGGGAACCATTGCTGGGAAATTGAACGGGCAGATTCCCGCTACCACTCCAACGGGCTGACGCATGGTGTGGATATCAACGCCGGTTGAGATGTTATAGGACATTTCGCCCTTGAGTGCGGTATTGATGCCGCAGGCAAAATCGAGAGTCTCGCGACCGCGCTGAATCTCTCCGATCGCATCAGGGTAGGTCTTTCCATGTTCCTCAACGATGAGCCTGGCCATTGTGTCCTGGTTGTCCAGCAAAAGCTGGCGCATTCTGAACATGATCTCAACTCGTTTCGCAAGGGAGACTTCTCGCCACTTCTTTTGCGCCGTAGCGGCTACCTCCACCGCGTAATCGAGATCGGCCGGACTTGCAAGCAGAAGTTTTTTGTCTACCTGACCAGTAGCCGGGTTATCTATATCAAAAGTGTCGAGGGGCTGTCCCTCGTAATACTCGCCGTTGATCCAGTGTTTCAATGTCTCCATGACAGTTCCTCGTTGCGCTTGATTTCTCATGTCGCGATTCGACATTTTCAACTGTAGCGCCACCTGGCATATTTGTCAGGACATATTGAGATATTTAGGTGGACATCACTAAAGGTGAGCAGTTTTCTGCCGTAAGCTTGCGCCATAACATTTGACATGGCGACACTGTGTCAACTGCACCCCATCGACGCGTGCCAGGGTACCTGCTCAGAATTGAAAGTTCAGGTGGCGTAGTGAAAAGCCTCTCAGGCATGTGTGGACGCCTGATTCGACCGACATGACAATCACATTCTGCGGCGAACGCTAGACCGCTGATCGATCTTCGCTCGGTGAGAACTACCGCATCTTTACAGTTTCAAAATCATGTAACGGCATCAGTTACTGGCTCGTCCGGCATTTCGGCATAAACATAGGGAGAGCTTCGTTCAAACTGAAGAACGCAACGGTTGCACTCGCTTTTAGACTGCCGATCTGAAACGAGACCACATACGGCGATGAACTCTCGCCTTCCACACACCACCGGTGTGCTGTCATAGCAAAATAGGCATCGGGGTGATTAGCCACTAGGGTAATCACCCCGATACCCACTGTGATTTATCAGAGATAATGCCTCTGCATCTTCTTTGCTTCGACATACTCGTCGTACGCCTGCTGCGTGGACTCGATGCGCGAAATTTGTGATACCGGAACATCCCACCACGATGATTCGGGAGGATTCGGGCCGTACAGATCCGTCTCAATGTGAATCATGATGGCCTTGTCATAAGCCTCGGCCTCGCGGTAGGCCTCGCGGAACTCCTCGATCGTGCGCACCTTAATGACGCGCACACCCCACGACTGTGCATTTTGCGCAATATCAACGGGAAGGAGATCGCCCTCTTCATTGTGGGGGCGCCCCGCTCCAGCACGATAGCGCGTGCCGAACCGCTGCGAACCGCGCGACTCAGACAGTGCACCAATCGACGCAAAGCCGTAGTTCTGAAGTAGCACGTAGATAACCTTGACACCTTCTTGGACGACGGTGGCTAGTTCCATCGGGAGCATCTGATAGGTGCCATCTCCGACGATAGCGACGACCTCAGAATCAGGTAGGGCCATTTTGACGCCTAACGCCGCAGGAATCTCGTATCCCATGCAGGAGAATGCGTATTCCACGTGGTACTGGACGGGAGTTCGGGCCTGCCACAGGGCCTGCAGATCGCCGGGCATGGAACCTGCCGCGTTAATGACCACGTCGTTGTCGCCCATCATCTCGTTGAGGGCACCAAAGACCTCGAGCTGCGCCGGGAGTGGCTGGTGATCGATGTGGTAGCACTTGCGGGTTTCTTCGTGCCACGCCTCGCGTTCTCGCGCGACCTCGTCTTCATAGGCCGAATCGACGCGATAATCCGCCAACGCTTCGGTGAGATCGCGCAGGGCTTCGCGGGCATCGGCGACGATCATTTCCCCAGAGTTCTTCATCGCGTCAAAGGCAAGTACGTTGATATTGACGAACTTGACATCCGGGTTCTTGAACTGGGTGTGCGATGCCGTCGTGAAGTCCGAGTACCGGGTACCGATACCGATGACCAGATCAGCTTTGTCAGCAATGTGGTTGCCTGAGTCACCTCCGGTTGAACCCACTCCACCGATTGACTGCGGGTGGTCGAAGTTGATGGCACCCTTACCCGCCTGCGTGTCGGCAACGGGAATTCCGGTTACTCGCGCGAACTCGCGCAATTCCTCCGACGCTTCGGAGTAGATGACGCCGCCACCAGCTATGACCATCGGACGCTTGGCTGAGCGGATGAGTTTGACTGCGCGCTCGATGGCGTCATTTTCGGCCGGTGGCCGACGGACGTACCACACGCGCTTAGTGAACATTTCTGCGGGGAAATCAAAGGCTTCGGCTTGCACGTCCTGCGGCAAAGCAAGGGTGACTGCACCGGTATCCGCCGGATCGGTGAGGACGCGCATGGCATTCATCAGCGATGGCAGGAGCTGTTCGGGGCGGTTAATCCGATCGAAGAACTTCGACACCGGGCGGAAGCAGTCGTTCACGGAGATGTCGAGAGTCGTCGGATCTTCCAACTGCTGTAGCACGGGATCAGGGTAGCGGGTGGCGAACTGATCCGAGGGGAACAGCAAGACCGGGAGCCGATTGGTGGTGGCGAGGGCAGCGCCGGTCACCATATTGAGCGACCCCGGGCCGATCGACGCTGTGCACAGCATCGTCTGCATCCGGTTCTTTGCTTTCGCAAAAGCCGCTGCTGCGTTGACCATGCCTTGCTCATTGCGCGGCATGTAGTACGGCATTTCGCCGCCGTCTGGCTCGGGATCAATTTCGTTTTGCAGCAGTGCCTGGCCAATTCCGGCCACGTTACCGTGTCCAAAAATGCCAAAAGCTCCGGCGATAAGTCGCTCCTGTTTCCCGTCACGCTCAACGTATTGGTTGACGAGGAAGCGAATGATGGCCTGGCCGACGGTCAGGCGAACCGTATTGACTTGAGGGTTCATCATGTCTCCTTTTATAACCGTCGTCGGTCAGTCGTTCATCGGGGTCATCGGCAGACGAGGATCGACTTCCGTGTCATCCCACGTCTCTCGCAACCAATCGTAATGAGGATCATTGGTCATCAGCCACGTCGAATCTTCGGCGGGACCAGCCATGACGTTGAGGTAATAGAGGTTGTAGCCCGGCGCCGCAATCGAGGGACCGTGATAGCCGTAGGGCATGATCACCATGTCACGGCTGTGCACTTCGGCGCATACGTCAATCGGCTTACCGGGCGAGGGGTAGATCCGCTGGATAGCCATTCCGGTCGTACCGTTGGGCGCAGGTTGAATCTCGTAGTAGTAGATTTCTTCCAATATGCGCTCGTTCTCATTATGCTCATCGTGCTTGTGAGGCGGGTAGGACGACCAGTTACCGCCGGGAGTCAGCACCTCGGTTACCAGCAGATGCGACGTCTCCAAGGTGTTCCCCAAAGCGTAGTTATTAACTTGACGGGAGCAATTACCGGCTCCGCGTAGCATCGTTACAACTTCATCGACCGGGCAGTAGCGTACCGGCAGATCTCTCGTTGCTTTCGAGGCGGGTAGAGCGAAGCGCCCTCCCTTCTCTGATGTCACGGTGAACGTCGTATTGCGCGGAATGTAAATGTAGTCGGTGATATTCGTCCAGATGGAATCACGTCCGGTGATCTCATAATCTTCGTCATTAACCGTGACGGTGCAACCACCCTCGAGGGGGAGGACGAGGAGTTCGGTTTCACCAGATTCGACCTCCTGTGCCGCACCGGCCTCAAGACCTAGAACGCGCAGCGCAGACCATTCCCAACCGGCGCGTTCGATGGTCAGATCGGTTTCGAACTGGCCATGGGCAGTGTCACCGGCGCGGATTACGTATTTATCGTTGTCACTCATTTTGTGTCCTCACAGTAGGCTGACAGCGTTGTCGACAGCGCGGCTGACATCGCCATCAGGTGGAAATAGTAGGGAACGCCCAATAACGAGACCTTTAACATTAGGCAACGCCAGAGCCGCCGCCCAGCCTTCGAGGGCACGATCGGGGTCATCCGGCACTTCTCCTCCCAGGATAAGCGAGGGAAGCGTTGTCGAGTCCATAACTCGTTCCATCTCGTCGACACACGGGAGCTTGAGCCAGGTGTAGGCACTCGTCTTGGCAAGACCGGAGGCTATGGCGATGGATTTGATAACCGCATCCGGGCTCAGATCATTGACGATACGGCCATCTTTCCATTCGGAAATAAAGGGCTCAACCATTGCCTGGAGCTTGTGGTCGGCAAGTTCATTGACGGCTTTCGCTGTTGCTTCCAGCGTCGGCGCTGTGGCAACGTCGGCGTAGTTGATGCGGGTAAGCATCTTTCCGCCGTCAAGTTTCGCTTTGGCAATACCTGCCGCATCGTAGCAGTTGAACCGATCGTCCATTTCAAAGGCAGCCCCCTGAAGTCCGGTGCGGTTCATCGAACCCCACACGAGTTTGCCTTCGAGCGCCCCGAGGAGTGCGAGGTCTTCGATCATGTCTGCGGTGCCGAGAAATCCGTGCACACCGGGGCGAGACAAGGCTTCGACGCAACGCTCGAGCGTGACCTCACGCGAGGCCATCGCCATGGGATCGTCACCCGCACCTAGCGCTCCACGAGCCGGATGGTCACATGCGATGATCATGAGGTTTTCACCGCGCGGTAACTCACCCGGACGACGTGCAACGAGTGCCTCTTCGATGCGTTCGGGCTCATACGCCCGAATCTCGGTCAGTTTTTCGATGAGACTCATGGTTAGAGCCTTTCCACGATGGGAGCCGATGCGGGATTTTGCTCAATCACTTCGAGCACTTCCGCCTCCGTTGGCATGGCTGTGGAACATTCCAGGCGAGAGGCAACGATCGCGCCGGCTGTGGACGCAAACTGAATAGCCTTGGGCAAGTCCCACCCCTGCAGCAGGGAGTGGCACAGCGAACCGCCAAAGGCGTCGCCCGCGCCCAGACCGTTGCATACATCGACCGGGGTTACCGGCACCACGATGCGTTCCTCGCGAGTCTTTGCGAGAGTACCGAGAGGACCTTGCTTCACGATGGCAATATCGACACCGCGTTCGAGTAAAGCGTCAGCGGCGCGCTCCGGCTCTGTCTCACCTACCGCGATGCGACATTCCTCCTTATTGCCGACCGCAACGTTGACCTTCTCAAGCATCCGATCAACTTCTCGGTGGGCGATTTCCTCGTTTTCCCAGAACATATCCCGGTAATCGAGATCCGCGATGGTCCAGCCGTTCTTAGCACGGGCGTCAAGTGCCCAGTGGTGTGCCGATCGGGAGGGCTCGACGCTCAGACCGGTAACCGAAAGCCAGAAGATCTTGGCGTTGCGCACGGCTTCAACTGGAATGTCGTCGGATTTGAGTTCAAGGTCGGGAGCGGATGGCTCGCGGTAAAAATAGAGGGGGAAGTCATCCGGCGGGAAGATCTCACAGAAGGTTACCGGAGTATTGAAATTCTTATTTGTCACAACAAACTGATCGGAAACTCCGAGTCGCTTCATTTCCTGGCGAACATAATTTCCAAACGGATCGTCACCCACGCCGGTGACGATAGCTGCCGAATGCTCCATCCGCGCTGAAGCTACTGCCACGTTCATCGGCGAACCGCCGAGGAATTTTCCGAAACTCTCGACCTTCTCGAGGCCGACGCCGGTTTGCAGAGGATAAATATCGATTCCACTTCGACCGATAGTGATGACATCGAACGGCGCTTGCTGCTGTTTTTGAGTGTTAGCCACTGGTGGCTCCTTTCCGCAACACTGAGGTGCCTGCTCCAAGGCCGATTTGGCTATTGAGTGAGGGCAGGTTGTTATCACCACTGCTATTGTGCCGACAAGTGAGCCAAATGTCAAGCATTTGTTAGGACATTTGCCGCGTGTGGTTGTGTGGGGGCGTTCTAGGCTCTCTCAATGGTGCGCATCCACGCCCTCACCACTGCAGACCAAAGCTGCTCACACACGTTTCGCGTCACATTTTGCTGAATTGGAAGAGCAATGCCAGGTATAGCGCAGCTGCAATTAGCCCACTTTGTTCCGGAGTTTGTCGATGAACTCTTGCCTACGTCCGGCTCCGACCTTTTGGAATGGCCGATTCTCTATTACCGCGATGCTCCATGTCCAGTTGAGTAAATGCTGATAGTCGATACCGGCTAAATTCGCTGACTTCTGGACCAAGCTATCGATTGAATCCCCTTCTGCAGTAAGTGCAAGCCAAAATGCGAGATCATAGATGCGTGAGCCCAGGCAAGGTAAAGGATCTAATACGACGAGACGTTTGTCGGAGTAGTAAATATTCTTGTTTTGGAAGTCGCCGTGCAAAATAGAGGATTCGTCCGTATCAGCGATAAGGGCCTCGAATATTTCGATCGCGACGGCTATGTCTTGGTGATACTTCGGTTCGTCGTATTCCGCAAACCTCTCATGCGCCCATTCAGCACGCATTTCAAAGTTATCTACCACCGATAGGAACTGGGTTTCAGTTGTAGATATTTCGCCAAGGGCTCTCCAAAGCTCGACGAGTGCCTCTAGGTCAACTTCTCTTGGCTCGGGCGGTAGATATTGCATCAAGAATGCGCCTGTACTTTCGTCACGAGAGTATATTTGAGGCACTGGTTTGCCTGCTAACAGGGAGAGAAACCTTCCCTCGTGAACTCCAGAAGTTACGTTGGTTGGGATCTTAAGAACAGCTTTTTCTCCGGTCTCTCTAATAGTTCCAAGAGTGACAAGTGAGAGCGCACCTCCCGTGAATACGCGCTCTGGGAAAAAATCCCACCGATTAGCCAAATCGATAGCCAGATTCTGAGCATCTTCAATCCACCTCGTAGCGTCACAACCTAAGGAATAATCTAGTAATCCTCGTAGACGATCCGGGATCTGAACCCAGTGGTCAACCGACGTATTATTAGCTGAATTCACCATTCCTCCATCGTTCGCAAACCGCCACGGCCTTTTGCAGATCATTCCTCGTCACGTACGGAGCGAAAGAAAGCCTGAAGATGACCTCATCTTTTGTTTCTCCGAGCCATACATAGATGTTCTCTTGTTCGAATGCATCTCTAAGAGCATGCCATGAATGCAGAGAATTTGATACTGTCCATGAGGCCATGCATAGCATCCCGACATTATTTGCAATTCTCGTAAATTCTGGAAATCTCTCCAGTTCTGTCGTAGCCGCATTGATGAGAAATTGTCCGAAATCCCAATTCTTTTCTGTCAGCATGTTAAACCAATCC
>JAUNVE010000019.1 GCA_030537795.1 Actinomycetaceae bacterium | reverse complement strand
TTAAAACTGGCGTCACGTGACCGCGAAGAAATGCTGTCACTTTTTAACGCGCAGCTGCGAGATATCTTGATAGGCAATTCGGTTGTGATCTCTTATGGCACATTCGATACAGACGTAGCATTTGATAATTTCCGCTACCAGGCGTTGTTACGACTTTTAGATCTTTTGCGACCCGCGCGTCACAGGGTTCAGATCGTGTTCGCTATTCCAGAAGGACGGGCTGATTTGGAACTCAGACTGAAACGTAATTTCCCGGGTGCTTTCGTGGAGTTTTCACACAATGAGACTCCCGATATTCGACTTGATCGCGATGAATCACTCGACTATCTACAGATGCGAGCGCGGGATGAAGGCCTTAATCCTGATGAGGGACTAAATGACTTTTTTGACCAGTGTGTAGCTGACCAAACATGTGCGGATGTGGATGAAGTTTTTGACCAATGGCGCCAGCAGCAATTGGTGACAGAACTCTTCCCCGCTTATCGAAGCATACCAATTTCATCCGGACTTGTGCAGGGAGCCGATACAGAAACTGCGTGGAAAGAGCTTAATTCGCTCATTGGTTTGAGTGAGGTGAAGAAACACATTGGGGATATGATAACTCGATTCACAATGAATCGGAATCTTGCGAGACTTGGCCTTCCTGTTCAGTCAGTGTCAATGCATGCAGTTTTTCTCGGGCCCCCGGGTACCGGTAAGACCGAAGTTGCCCGTTTATATGCTCGGATTCTCAAGGAGGAAGGATTTTTATCTGAAGGGCGTTTGATTAACCTATCGGGAAATAGTGGCTTCGACGTTAAAGCAGTTTTCGACGCTGCACGTGGTTCAGTGATTTTCATCGATGAGGCTTACGCGCTGACAGCCGGTGTCATTACCGATCTTATTGCCTATATGGAAAACCGCCGTGCAGACACCGTCGTTATTCTGGCTGGCTATGAAGACGCAATGAACCGCACCCTGGACATCAATCCAGGTTTCCGTTCACGTTTGGGCGTGACGCTGAAATTCCCAAGTTATAGTGAAAGTGAGCTATTCGACATCTTTATGTTGCTAGCGCAGCGAGCTAAGTTGACTGTAGGCGAGGAAGCACAGTCGGTTGTGCGTGATGTTCTTGCTCGCGGAGGGCGGCGAGAAGACCAAGGTAATGCGCGCTTTGTACGCAAACTCTTTGAAGACACCATTGGTCACCAACAAGTGCGTTTAGCTCACACCCACCAAATTGCAGAACTGACCATGAATCAACTGCTTACTCTTTTACCCGAAGATATAGAACCGGAGCTGTCTTTCGATCATGCCGAGAATAGTGTGGATGCTCAGGAGGCGTCTCAGCCTACAGGCAGAGATGAACTTCAGCATCTTATCGGTTTGACGGATGTGAAGAAATTGGTTTCTGACCAATTGGACTTTTTCCGTATCCAAAAAGAAAGACGGAATCGAAAATTGCCTACGGCTTGGATGCCTATGCACATGGCCTTCAAAGGTAATCCAGGTACAGGCAAAACTGAAGTCGCGCGTATTGTGGGAAGGATTCTTCGTGAAGAGAAGGTCCTTAGCATCGGTGACGTTTACGAAGTAGGGCGACAAGACCTCGTCGCCCGCTATGTTGGACATACCGCACCCAAGGTCCACGATCTATTCCGCAAAGCTAAAGGATCTGTAATTTTTATCGACGAAGCCTACTCACTCGTGCAAGGACCTAAAGATTCGTTCGGGCATGAAGCCGTAACAACACTCATTGATGACATGGAAAAGTTCCGGGACGAAGTTGTCGTTATTCTAGCCGGTTACACCGACGAGATTAATCAACTCCTCGACAGCAATCCTGGGTTTAAATCTCGAGTCAAGTTCCATGTTGATTTCCCCGATTATTCAATTCCGGAGCTCATCAAAATCCTTAAGTACATGGTGAAATCCCGCAGTCTCGTGCTTGCAGACGACGTCGAGACCAAAGTTGAGTCAATTCTTTACAACGTCCCCACTGGAGGCGATTCGGGCAATGCGCGCTTCGTGCGCAACCTGCTAGAAGACGCAATGGTTCGCCAAGCAACGCGGCTTATAAGAGAAGCCAAGCTGGAAGAACTGGATGATGAAGATTTCAGGATTTTGCGTGCGGAGGATTTCACTGAGCCTCAGCACGCGCCTCAAAAGAGACTACCTGTTGGCTTTTCGATATAAGTTGCTGAAGGAGTGTCTATAAGAAAATTTCTAAATTTGACTGATTCGCATCGTAGCGTTTCGACTTCGTATACACTGTAGAAGTTAATCTCGAGAGAGGACTCAAAAATGGTGACACAAACACAAACATCCACTGTCAAAGATGCATGGAAAGAATACCGAGAGTTTTGGAATGAATACCCTCAGGAACTTGACCGAATGGGTATCAAAAACTATAAACAACTCAAAGCAAGAGCGAACGAGATCATAGGTTTTGAAGATCCATCATATGACCAGGTAAAAGAAGCGCTGAAGCTTGTCGTTCATCCAAAGGATTATGATGTTATTGTTAACGATATTAAAATGCAGCGTCGTACTAGAAAGAAGCTTACGCTGACACTACTTTCGAAAATAAAGTATGCGACGGACTCTATGGGTGAATATAATACAGTTAAGCCCGATTATGCAGCGGAAGCTCGTCCCGTTATTCCGGAGCCATTCTATGGTGATCCACTAACTGCGAACATTGTTACAGTTTTCATTAATCCCGGACTTAATGATGGACTCCTCAGCAAGCGGCACAAAAGTGGTGACAAAAAGAGCTTGGAAGCCCTGTCGCCCGATACTGTAAATAATGAAGAGAGTCGTCAGGAAGTTAACCTTTCTCATTTGCGATTTGATGGCAAAAGACTGACAGAGAACTTGCTGTATCCTTGGGAAAGCAGTGATCCCAATTATGAGAGCTTTCGCTACTATTTTAAGAAGCTTTACTCACAGAAGGATAATAATGTTCCTACAATAGTATCTCGGCTCCTGGATAGGGATTTAGATAAGCGCGTGCTATTTCATGCGGATTTTATTCCTTACCAGTCGAAAAATGCTCACAGCGCCGGAATTAAGCAAATTTCTCGCTCGAATGAGGAGGGGCTATTTCTACCTTCGCAGAAGGCCCTAATGAATCTGTTAAGTGTGTTAAAGGAAGACCGATCGCTGAAACGTCTCATTGTGTTTAGAAACTCCAAAATGGCGGATCAGCTTTCAATGTGGTTGGGTTATAAATTCTCGACAGGTGTTGTCTTCTTTAGAAGCAGTAACGCTAGCAATGTCTCCCTAACAGAAGATAATATTACATTAGATAGTGCAGAGTTACGTTATTTTTTTAGTCCTGACGTTGGAGAGTAGTGTTTTATCAGCGTCTAAATTGGTATTTATTTAAAATTGCTAGTTTGGCTTAGTATGCCTGGTGTTGCTTGCAGGTTTGAACGCTACTAATCACTGTTTGTTCTTTGAGGTCCACATATTCAACGGTACTGCATTCCCTGACGCTCTATGTGGACCTGTGGCGATCGCAACTTGGCATCGCTCTACTACGTATGCCGGTATGCGTAGTAGTGCGACGCTAAACACAGGTGTCGGACGTTGCGAGAAACTTAGTTAGCTTCATGTACCCTAAACCTCAATGATGGAAACACCGTGAAACCTTCAGATTTTCTGGCGGCGCCTCGAGGCCGATTTTTTGCCCTCCGATATGCGATGGAATGCGCAGAAAAAGACGGTATTTACCTCCCGAATATGGTGGCGGATCCGAGTGTTTTAGATATGGTGAAACCGCGTCCACTCACCCCTTCCTTTGCGCGAGATATTCTGGCCGATACGACGGGCATGGCAGAGTACTGGACACAACCGTCGGACCTCGACCGCCTCGCGCTGATGCCGCAGATCCAGAACTGCCTCAAACGATTCGCGACCGTTGCGAGCCAAGCCTCGGCGACATCGTGGTGGGACGACGGTGTGGCCTTCGATCAGCAGTGGAAAGTCGAATGGGAGGTATCGAACTCCCGCTATGAGGGAGAGCATCCGCGGGAGATACTCCGCCGTGAACAGGTTGACAGCCAGCAGTTAGAAATCCAAGAGGAGCAAGAATTTACCGGCAATTTCGACGTGCCGCGTAGCGGCGCCTGGTGGTCAACACCACCGGCTGGACTAACCCAATCGACACGTGAATTATGGGACGGCACGTGCGCAGGCATGTGGTGGATCGAAGACTCATCCGAAGATTTGGCAGTTGACAGTCGACCTCTTGCGATTAATACGAATAACGTTTATGAAATTCACTCTCCGCACGCATGGAAATACCTGTGCGAGACATATCCCCGGACGGTCACCGCTCAGAAACGTTACGACTGGTACCGCGTAACGGATCTGTCGGGAGAATGGGTGACTCCCGACTGGTTCGCTGTGAGTAACGATTACGACGGCGTCTACCTCAGCGTCGCAGGGTACTTACGAGCCGGCGGATTGCCAATCGAAATCGAAACCGGAGTTTCGTCTCTCATTGCCGGTTGGAATCCCGATACAACCTACTGGCTGACGAACATCGTACAACCCGCTGGAGAGTTCATCTCCTGGGTTATCGATGAGGACTCGGAAAACCTCGATTGGTGCCGAGCTCAACATCATCCGAGCTAATTCCCCATTCCACAGTAAGAACGCGCTCCCAGTATTTGACGAGCACGACTAGAATACGAAGCATGCTGAGTATGCTTGATTTTTCGACCAGAGAACTCACCCAACGTGAACTGGCCGCCGCTTTGCCGCGCGCGTCGATGGATGTGGAGGCCGCCCTCCGGCAGGTCCAACCGGTGATCGCGGATGTCGCTGAGCGTGGCGGCCTCGCCATTCGGGAATGGACAACTAAGTTCGATGGTTGCGATCCCACCACGCTCAAAGTACCGAATGAGGTTATTTCCCAAGCGCTGGAGACTCTTGATAAAGACGTGCGCGCAGCGCTTGAAATCTCCATTGATCACAACCGAATGGGGCATGAAGCTCAGCTGCCCGAAGAAAAAGAAACCGAGATTATTCCCGGCGGAATCGTGCGCCAGCGTTGGATCCCTGTGAACCGGGTAGGCCTCTATGCGCCGGGCGGTCTCGCAGTATACCCCTCCTCAGTCATTATGAATGTCGTGGCAGCGCAGGTGGCCGGAGTGAAGGAAATCGCCGTCGCCTCCCCACCGCAAAAAGAGTTCGATAACTATCCGCATCCCACTATTCTCGCGGCCTGCGCCCTGCTCGGCGTTGAGGAAGTGTGGGCTATGGGTGGAGCTCAAGCAATCGCGGGCTTCGCGTATGGGTTCACCGATGGGCAGGATGAATGTGCTCCCGTCGATGTTGTGACCGGACCGGGCAATATCTTTGTTGCGGCCGCTAAACGCGCGGTGCAATCCCTGTGCGGCATCGACGCCGAAGCAGGAACCACTGAAATAGCCATTATCGCTGATGACTCGGCGGATCCCGACTACGTCGCCCGTGACCTCATCTCCCAAGCCGAACACGATCCGGCCGCGGCATCCGTCCTTATTACCGACTCGCAGAAGCTTGCAAGCCGAGTCAACGAAGCAGTCGAACAGATGGTTCCGCATACTAAGCACAGTGAACGCATCCGCGAAGCTTTGACCGGCCCGCAATCGGGCATCGTCATTACTCGCGACATTACCCAGTCCATTGACGTAGCCAACGCATTTGCCGCCGAGCATCTGGAGATTCAAACCGCGAATGCGCGGGAAGATGCGCAACGAATCACCAATGCCGGAGCTATTTTCGTGGGATCCTTTTCTCCTGTTTCGCTCGGCGACTATATCGCCGGTTCCAACCACGTCCTCCCCACCGGAGGGACGGCCCGCTATGCGTCCGGACTTAACGTCCACGCCTTCATCAAGTCAGTCCAAGAAATCGAATACAGTGCGCAAGCACTCACTCAACTGGCAACGCCCCTTGCCGCTCTAGCCGATGCGGAAGATCTCCCCGCGCACGGTGAAGCAGCGAGAGAACGTCACACCTGACCGCACTCACCACAAGGACAACACAGTGAACTTTAAACGAATCCCCCTATTTGCATGGGTGCTCCTCGCGATCATCCTCGCCATCATCACCGGACCCTTTATGCCGCTTGTTCTCGCGCGTGCTTTCTTCACTTTTAACGCGATTTTTGGCACCTTCCTGGGGTTCGTCATCCCGCTCATTATCATCGGCCTGGTGACTCCAGCCATTGCCGAACTCGGTTCGGGATCGGGCAAGTGGATTGCACTTACCGCAGGCATCGCGTATCTCTCAACGATGATTGCCGGTTTCACTACCTGGGGAGTGAGCCAATTCGTGCTCCCCACCTATCTTGCGGGCCACACCGCAACCGAGATTGACACCGCGGATCACTCGGAACTCGTTCCTTTCTTCTCCATGTCAAACTCGCCGGGAGATGACCTCACTATCGTTGTCGAACCCGTGATGGGCGTGATGACAGCTCTCGTCCTGGCTTTTATTCTTGGACTCGGTCTCTCGCTTGTGGAAGGCACGGTCGTGCGCCGTGGATTCCAAGAATTCCGCATCATCATCATTGCGATGGTGGAAAAGATTCTCATTCCGCTCCTTCCGATTCACATATTCGGTATCTTCCTCGACCTCACTATGGGCGGCGATGTGGCGCGCGTGGTCGGCACGTTCCTCGTAGTTGTGGTCATGACATTTGCCCTCACCATCGTCTACCTGATCTTTGAGTTCGGCGTCGCTGGTGCCATTGCAGGAAAGAACCCGCTAAAAGCGCTGTGGAATATGAAAGATGCATATCTCACCGCCCTCGGAACCTCCTCATCGGCTGCCACGATTCCCGTCACACTTATGTGCACCGAACGGAACGGTGTTTCGAAACCGGTGTCTGCTTTCACGGTGCCATTGTGCGCGACGATTCACTTATCGGGATCGACCATTAAAATTGTCGGATTCTCACTGGCCATCATTTTCCTATCCGGCGGTGACATGTCTCTGGCCACCTACGCGCCGTTTATATTTATGCTCGGTATTATGATGATCGCCGCACCGGGCGTTCCCGGAGGCGCAATTGCAGCAGCAGCTGGTCTGCTCGCATCGATGCTCGGCTTTAACGAAGCACAAGTTGGTCTCATGTTCGCTACCTATATCGCCCTCGACTCTTTCGGAACCGCCACAAATGTGACCGGAGATGGAGCGATAGCGCTCATCGTCGATAAAATCACTCGAGGGCGTATCGGCGACGCGAACCATAACCGTAGCGTCGCCGAAGCTAAGACCCAGTAATAGTTATCAGTCAGTATTCACTCGAATTTTAAGGATGGCATGACTCTTCCGCTCCGCCCTGAACTCGCAGGCGTTGAACCATACGGCGCCCCGCAACTTGACGTACCCGTATGCCTCAATGTCAATGAGAATCCGTACGCGCCCTCTGCCGCAGTCGCCGACGATATTGCCCAGGCAGTCAAAAACGCGGCTGCGACGCTCAACCGCTACCCGAATCGTGACGCTATGCAGTTGCGCCGTGCGCTTGCCGACTACTTGGCGAAAGAGTCTAGCGTGCTTATCGACCCGGGTAGAATCTGGGTCGCGAACGGATCCAACGAGATTATGTTGCATATTCTTCAGGCATATGGCGGACAGGGGCGCGCCCTGATGTCTTTTGCTCCGACTTACTCGATGTACCACGAGTATGCGCGAAATACGGGCACACGCTGGATCGCGGGACACCGCAATGAAGACTTCACTCTCGATCTTGAGCACGTGCAGGATATGCTCGAGCGAGAGCGCCCTGCCGTCCTCGTGCTCGCTTCACCGAATAATCCGACCGGAACCGCCCTCACCATTGAGGAAATTATGCGGGTTGCTGAACTCACGCGCACTAGCGGCCCCATCATTGACAAGACCGAGACATCAACGCTCCTCGTGATTGATGAGGCCTATGGCGAATTCCGCCGTGAAGGAACCCCGTCTGCCCTGTCGGTTCTTGACCGTTATCCGCATCTTGTGGTCACTCGCACTATGTCGAAAGCTTTCGCTATGGCGGGACTCAGACTCGGATATATGGCGGCGGCCCAAACAGTTGTCGACGACCTGATGAAAGTGCGCCTGCCTTACCATCTCTCCGCTATCACTCAGGCAGCGGCGCTTGCTGCAATCGACCACAGTGATGAACTGATGGGATGTATTGCACATCTGCGCGAAACGAGAGACGACCTCGTTCGTTGGTTGCGTGCAGAAGGCTTTGAAGCGGTGGAATCCGATGCCAATTTTGTGCTGTTTGGACGCTTCGATGAGCGGGAGAAGGTTTTCAACGCGCTGCTTGAACGTGGAATCCTTATCCGTGTTGTCGGCCCCGACGGCTGGCTTCGGGTTAGTGTAGGAACAGATGAGGAAGATGAGGCATTCCGCAGAGCCCTCAAGGAGGTAACAACTCATGAGTAACACAGCTCGCACCGCGACGGTCGATCGATCGACCTCAGAATCGACAATCCATGTCGAAATTAATCTCGACGGCACCGGGCAGACAGATATTGATACAGGCGTGCCCTTTTACGATCATATGTTGACGGCGCTGGGAAAACACTCTCTTATTGACCTGACTGTCCGAGCGAGCGGCGATATCGAGGTCGATGTTCACCACACGGTTGAGGACACCGCGATTTGCATAGGACAAGCGCTTAAGATCGCGCTGGGGGACAAGAAGGGTATTCGTCGCTACGGTGATGCCACCGTGCCACTCGATGAGGCACTAGCCCGAGCAGTTGTCGACGTGGCAGGACGCCCCTATATCGTTCACAGTGGCGAGCCGGCGGGACAGGAATATCACCTCATCGGCGGCCACTTCACTGGCTCTATGACGCGACACGTTTTTGAATCGTTGACCTACAACTCGGGCATCTGCCTGCATATTGACGTATTACGCGGACGCGACCCTCACCATATTGTCGAGGCACAGTTTAAGGCGCTAGCTCGAGCTCTGCGCACTGCCGTTGAAAAAGATCCCCGGCACGACGATATTCCCTCGACAAAGGGTGCGCTGTGAGTGACATCGATGACGAATTTGAAAAGCTAATTGCCGATTTCGAAATGGGCTCCGGTGAAGAACCGGAGTCTGCCGAGAGCGCGAACCTTGCGGATTCTGTCGAATCCGGGGGGTTCGCCAACCAGGAAGGAATAGAGTCCGATAGCGAAATCGATCTCGATTCACCCGAAGATGAAAGCCTGCACTTGGCCGGAGGTAAACATTCGGTAGGACTCGTTCTTGCTCCTATCGCCCCGGCGAAGTCGGTGAGCGATTTGCTCGCCTTATACGGTGTTTCCCGGTGGGTGGTTCCGATAGCAGGACAAGTAGCCCTGTGGTTTGAAATCACCGAAGACGACGATTTTGAGTTCGACACCCTGCTTGGAGATGAGCGTCCGCTACCTGAAGAATGTGATGCCTACGCGCGCGTTATGTCTCGACTGTCAAAGTTCGGTGCCGTCGCCGTCGTATCGGCTTTGACGGAAGAAGAACGTATTATCAATGGGGACGTGATTGCACGGCGCTACGTTAACGGCGAACCTGAGGAACCAATTCCCGCGGGGCTACTAGTCAACTGGATGGATCCACGAGCAGAGGACCTGCTACTTGGACGCACCCATCCTTCGGACTATCCGGAGGCTATTCCTCCTGACAACTCCGGTGGTAAACCCGTGCCCGGGCGCGGGCGCCCGATGAGACCGGGACAGTAGCACCGTGAAAACAGTTGCGGTGCTCGATTACGGTTCGGGAAATATTCGCTCAGCGGTGCGTGCTCTCGAATACGTTGGTCTTGATGTAGTTCTGACAGCTGACCGGCAGACGATAGAGAACGTGGCTGGTTTGGTCGTTCCCGGGGTGGGGGCTTTCGCATCCGTTATGGCGCAGTTGGAGGCCGTTGACGCGCCTTCTACTATTGATCGACGACTTATTGCCGGACGCCCCGTATTGGGAATATGCGTGGGCTTACAGGTTATGTTTGAGTATTCCACTGAACATGCCGGTGCGGAGGGGCTTGGACAGTGGCCCGGTCGCGTCGTACAACTTAATGCCCCGACAATTCCCCATATGGGGTGGTCTCCAATTCGAGTGGCCGACGGATCGACGCTCTTTTCTGGCTTGGAAGATCAGCGCTTTTATTTTGTACACTCCTACGCAGTGACTGCTGATTTTACCAAGCAGATGGACGGGCCCTTGCATAAGCCACTCGTCTCATGGGCGCACCACGGGGAAGATTTTGTTGCCGCCGTGGAAAACGGTCCTTTGAGTGCCACCCAATTCCATCCTGAAAAGTCTGGAGACGCCGGACTAGCCCTGTTGGAAAACTGGGCACATACTCTGTAACGAAAGGTCATTCATGCTTGAACTTTTACCCGCGGTCGATGTCGTCAATGGTAAGGCCGTGCGGCTATTTCAGGGCGAAGCCGGCACTGAAACCGAGTACGGCCACCCTCTCGAAGTCGCTCAATCATTCGTCGAACAGGGCGCCGAGTGGATTCATCTCGTCGATCTTGACGCCGCCTTTGGACGTGGCTCCAACGCCGAACTACTTAAAGAAATAGTGGCCAGCGTCGATATTGATATCGAAATGTCCGGCGGTATCCGCGATGATGAATCTTTGAGCCGCGCTCTCGATGCCGGAGCTCGCCGAGTCAATCTCGGCACCGCTGCGCTGGAGGATCCCGAATGGACCGAGCGTGTCATCAGGGAGTTTGGGGACCGTATCGCAGTTGGTCTCGACGTGCGCGGACATACCCTGTCTGCGCGCGGATGGACACGCGATGGAGGAAATCTCTTCGACGTTCTCGACCGCCTCAATACAGCGGGCTGCGCTCGCTATGTCGTGACCGACGTCACCAAGGACGGTACGCTTAAAGGCCCGAACCTCGATCTATTACGCGAGGTATGCGCGCGTACGGATGCTCCTGTCGTGGCCTCTGGTGGGGTGTCAAGTCTCGATGACCTGCGTAGCCTTGTGACCCTCGTTGAGGACGGAGTCGAGGGCGCGATCGTCGGGAAAGCTCTTTACGCGGGAGCATTCACCCTTTCCGAGGCGCTCGAGGTCGCTCGTGGGCGCTAGCGGACACTCCTTCGCTTCGTTGCAGGCACGCCTGAACCAAACGCGTAGCTCTGACGACCGTGGTGAAACACTGCCACTTACCGCGAAAGCTCTGGGCCTCGAGGACGAAGCCGAACGCCTAGTACAACTTGTCGCCGCTCTCTCACAGGAAAGAGTAATCGCCCCGGCTATAGTCGAGTCAAGCGATGAGTGTAAGGCCTCCGTGCTACGGGTCAATACGGAAGAGGGCCCTGCCGTTGTCGCCATGAGTAGCGTTGACGCACTACAGCACTGGAATCCCAATGCGCGCCCGGTTCCCATACCGGGATATCAGCAGGCCATGATCGCCGTCGCAGAAACTGAGGGACGCCTGGTGATTGATCCCGATGGTGAGGGGAAAGGCGTGCGGATTCCGCGGCCCGCCACTCATGCGCTTGCTCACGGTGACCAGTGGTTACCTCCCTGGCGTGACAAAGAGCTGAAAGCGGCGCTCGAAAATTTCCGAGATGATGTTATCGCTTACGTATCTATTATTCCCTCGCCCGGCGCAACTCAGATTATTATGGTGGGCGTCAATCCCCGTGGGATACGCCAACGTGGCCGGGTAGTGGCGGCATTGGACCGAATGAGTGAACTGCCGCGTCTGGCCACCGCCTGCGAAAGAGTGGAGTTTCGTCCAATTGCTGCGCATCTGGCGTAAGTGTGGTTAATTCCATAGCGACTGGAGAAAGGCGTATTGGGGATCGGCAGGGGAATTTGTTATGGTAATAGGTAACTGTTCGAGGCCATCCTCGACATCCGTCACTACGGTGGCGGACTAGCAAGCGGAGTAATCCCACCTAGATTCCGACCAGCTAAACTGGGAAACCCCTGAGGGGACACAGGAGTCGGGTTCGTGACAATACTATTGTCACGTTTAGTGGGCCTTCGCGTGCGTGACGCGAAGGCTTTTTTCGTGTCAAAACCATCATATCGAGAGTAAGGAGCCGCTCATCAACGAGCCTCGTGTTAATGACCGAATCCGTGTTCCAGAAGTACGACTTGTGGGACCCGAAGGTGAACAAGTAGGTGTTGTCCGAGTTGAGGACGCCCTCCGGTTAGCTGATGAGGCCGGCCTCGACCTCGTCGAGGTTGCCCCCAACGCGCGACCTCCCGTCGCAAAGCTGATGGACTACGGCAAGTACAAGTATGAAGCCGCCCAAAAGGCTCGGGATGCGCGACGTAATCAAGCAAATACCGTCTTGAAGGAAATTCGTTTCCGCCTCAAGATCGACGATCACGATTACGAGACCAAGAAGGGCCACGTTGAGCGGTTCCTCCGCGGTGGAGACAAGGTCAAAGTCATGATTATGTTCCGCGGCCGCGAACAGTCACGTCCCGAGATGGGGATCCGACTGCTTCAACGCTTAGCAGAAGATGTGACCGAACTGGGAACAGTTGAATCTGCCCCCCGTCAAGATGGCCGAAATATGACGATGGTTTTGGCTCCGACTCGCAAAAAATCGGATGCCAAGAATGAGCAGCGCAAACGCCGGGAAGCAGAGCGTGCCGCTAAACGCGACCGCCAAGCCGAACGCACTGCACGAGATAGTCGCAATAAGGGTCTGTAAAACACAGTCGCTGCGCAACAAAACTAAGGAAAACGAACATGTCGAAGAATAAGACGCACTCTGGTGCCAAAAAGCGTTTCCGTGTGACCGGAAGCGGCAAGATTATGCGTGAGCGGGCTGGTAAACGCCACCTGCTCGAGCACAAGCCTTCGAAGCGTACTCGCCGTCTTTCGCGAGACCAGCAGGTTGCGAAAGCAGATCAGAAGAACGTTCGTCGCCTTTTGGGAATGTAACCCATACTTTTACAAACTTTATTCAGGAGGCTTTCATGGCACGTGTAAAGAGGTCAGTTAACGCTCGTAAGAAGCGTCGCGTCGTACTCGATCGCGCATCAGGATACCGCGGACAACGTTCCCGCCTGTACCGTAAGGCGAAGGAACAGGTTACCCACTCGATGGTGTATTCCTACCGCGATCGCCGCACCCGCAAACGCGATTTCCGTCGTCTGTGGATCCAGCGTATTAACGCCGCGGCACGCGAAAACGGCATGACCTACAACCGTTTTATCCAGGGGCTGAACCTGGCTGGCGTCGAGGTTGATCGTCGCATGCTTTCCGAGCTGGCAGTAACCGATCCGGCGGCATTCACCGCACTTGTGGAGGTCGCTCGTAAAGCTCTACCAGAAGACGTTAACGCTCCGGCGAAGAAATAACTTATGACGGCTGTCGAACAGCCCGGTAGCAAACGCCCGGCTACGCTTGCCAATCCCCGCGCGGATAGGATCCGCCAGGTGGCGGCGCTGGCCGGGCGTTCTGCGCGTAAGCGTACCGGGAGACTTTTGGTGGAGGGCCCACAAGCTGTCACCGAGGCCGTCCGTTTCTGCGGTGACGATCTCGTCGACGTGTATATTTCTGAAACGGCTTGGGAACGCCATCCGCAGTTGGTTGCACAGGCACAGTCCGCTACTCGATGGGTGCACCCGATGACGGATGAGGTGGCTCGGGCGATTTCGGCAGATTGTCAGGGAGTCGCTGCGGTTGTAAACGATTTTCGCACCGACGGTTTGCCGCGTCTAGACTGGTCGTTTGTGTGTGTGCTGACGCAAACGCAAGATCCCGGTAACGCCGGAACAATCATCCGTATTGCCGATGCTGCTGGTGCTGATGCGGTCGTTGCGTGCGCGGGAACGGTGGATCCAACATCACCAAAGGTGGTGCGCGCCTCGGCCGGCAGTGTATTTCATCTGCCTACGATTGTGGGAGTTGGTTTTGATGAAGTTATCGAATGGGCTCGAGCGCGCTCGATGACTGTGTTGGGAGCGGATGGCCACGGATCGATCGATCTGTTTGCGGCCCAAGATGGTCTGGAGAATATTGACCTCGCCGCCCCAACCGCCTGGGTTTTTGGCAATGAGTCACATGGCTTTGAGCGGATCGATACTGATCTTCTCGACTATCTGGTGTCTATTCCCATGGCGGGACACGCTGAATCACTCAACGTATCTGCCGCCGCCGCAGTCTGTATGTTCGCAACTGCACAAGCTCGTCAACGATTGGGATAACTATGGCGTGGACGGAAGATACCCTAATCGAGAAGATGCGTGAATTCTTACCTGTGGGGCAACGTACGCTGGTTGGTTCGGGGGATGATTGCGCACAAATTGCCGCTCCTGAAAAATCCTATCTTGTGACAACCGATGTGCTTGTTGACGGTCGCCACTTCAACCGACAGTGGTCGGCTCCTTCAGAAATTGGGCGCCGTGCCGCCGCGCAGAATCTCGCCGATATAGCCGGCCAGGGAGGTTATCCTACGGCGCTAGTTGTTTCACTAGTCATTCCACCCGAACTTGAGATTGACTGGCTACTCGACGTCGTCCGTGGTTTTGGAGCCGAAGTTGAACCTACCGGCGCAGGTGTTGTGGGTGGAGATATTTCTAGCGGCGACTTATTCGTCATTTCTGTCACGGCTTTCGGCTACGCGCCCTACGGCAGTATTCTGCGGTCCGGGGCTCTGCCGGGAGATACTATCGCCATCGCGGGCACACTCGGTTATTCGGCAGCCGGATACGCACTACTTTCGGAGGGCGTAGCACCCCCACACCTGCACGCGCCCGAAGAACTCGGACAGTGGTATCCGATGGTATCGGTCTTCCGCCGCCCGGAACCGCCCTTGGACGCCGGCGTAATTGCGGCACGCGACGGAGCTCATGCCATGATGGATGTTTCGGATGGTCTCAGTACAGATCTGGCGCGCATGGCTAAAAGCTCCCAAGTTAATATGGAATTGCATCCAAACCTCTTGCAACGCGATGTGCACACCTTGGTCAATGCGGCTCAGGCTACCGGCGCAGATGCCTGGGACTGGGTGCTCAATGGAGGAGAGGATCACGGCATGCTTGCCTGTTTCCCTCCCGATACCGTCTTACCGCAACCGTTTAGAGAAATCGGCTCGGTTACAGCCCTCGGTGACGGTTACAAGCCTTCCGTGCGTTTTGATGGGCACATTCTTCGGGTGGGCGGATGGGATCATTTTCGCTCATAGCGCCATCCGCATCGACCTGGTAGACACGCTAACCGCTACATGACGAAACCGCCCCGAAAACAACGGGGCGGTATATCGTGTACGAGGAAACGAGCGATCTTAGATATGGCGCTCGAAACGTTCACTCTTAATGCAGGTAGTACACACGTTGAGACGCTTAGGAGTGCCATTTACCAATGCGCGTACTCGCTGAATGTTGGGGTTCCAACGACGATTGGTTCGCACGTGGGAGTGCGAAACGCTCTTCCCGAACCCGGGTCCTTTGCCACAGACGTCGCACTTAGAAGCCACGGTCGTATCTCCGATTCTTGATTGCTCATCCAATGAAATGCGTGACCATTCTACCGCGACAGGCGTGCGGTATCGAGATCACCCCTGTGTGTGAGCTATAAATGCACACCACAGGCAACCTGTATAGCGTATCGGACGAGGCGCCGTTATTCCAACTGTTCCCGTCTCAATCGGGTGTCGAATGTGACACATTCATCGTCCGCGGTCGGCGTATTCATTGGTGTCTCTCACGCTGGATAACAACGTGAGAATATAGGGGTATGACCTCTACTGCGCGAGCCAACCTGACGGGCACTGACATCGTGTCATTTATTGCTGATGTGACCGATAGTCTGGAGACGCTAGCTCCTATGCTTGATGATCTCAATGCGCTTCAGGGCGCCGACTTCGACGCCGGTACTAATGCATTTCGGACAGTGACAACGGTGACCAGACTGCTAGCGGAAGCCGATATCGATCGTTCACATGCCGCTACTGTGCTGACCGCGTGTGCGCTCTATGCGAGAACTGGAGCCGTCGGTCACGTCGGTATGCTGATCGCCCTCGTATTAGACGCTTTGGCGGATAACGTTAGCGCATCAGCTATCCGCCCCATAGACTTGCGGGCCTTTCTCAGCAGCCTGCCGGAGACTATAAAGAGCGGGTTTTCTCACCCGGCTAAAGAACTCATCGCCATGGCCGAAGCTTCCCGAACCGTCGCTGAAAAAACCGCGGATCCCATCGATTCTGCTCGCGTACTAATCGGTGAGGCATCGATGGAAAGCCAGAGTGCGCTCATCGATATGACGGTTGGGTGGGTGAATCCCGGTGCCGCTGTATTGACAGTAATGCTTGCGGCGTTGCATTCGCAGTATGAAGATAATGCGCACGCCCTCGAGGTAGTCGCACAAATGCTACGTGATCTTTCAATGACCGCTACCCGTAAGCCGCTGGAGGCTAATGAACCGGTTCCCGGCGCAGAATTCAGCGTCGATTTCCGCGTCGATTATGCGGTGGAAGACCACGCCGATTTCCTTGCCTTGCTCAACGATAGGGGAGCGCGTTATTCCGTTTCGGGGACCACCGATTTACTGGGCATGGGGTCGTGGCGCTTCCATATCGACACATCCGCACCAACATCAGTCCTACCCGGACGCGGTTGGGTGCGTAACTGTGTGATTAAAGATGCGCGCTACGGTGAACTCATCGGCCACGATGAACTCGCGGTACAACAGGAATCATCCGGTGTTCTCTACCTGTCACGACCCACGTGGCAGCGCCCCGATACGGTTCGAGTCATTGCGTTGCTCAGGGACACGTATTTCCTTCACGAGGTGGCTTCCACGGGTGCCCATGTTGTTCTCAACCCGGGCACACAAGATGCCGTACTCATCGGGGAACTCATGCGTTCGGCACCGGCTGGGGTATCCCTCGTGTTACCTGCTGATGAGGAAGCTCTACGGGTGGGAGAGCGTGCCCGGGCATTGGTGGAGGAAAACGATTCGGTGACTGTGGTATGGGGCAAAGAGCCTTTTTCAGATGCGGCGGTGAATGTATGCGCAGCTGAATGTGCGCCAATATTCATGCCTTCGGTGGGAGAGCGAACCGCGGCAGTGACCGCCGATATTTTGCGCTCAAATACCGACCGGGCAAAGCGGCGGGTCGTCACTATTTCCGAGTTGGGTGATTCTCTCTACGATCAGTTGGTTCAACTTATCGGATACGGCCTCGAACGCGTCATCGTCTTTGCAAGCGAAAGTGCCCAACCGGCAATCGTCGATACGGTTACTCATGCCCTCGATGTGCGCCAATCTGGTGTCTCGGTTGAAACCGTTATTGGCGAGCCGGCGCAAGTGGTGTTGATTAACGGATGAATACTCCAGCGCTGATCGATACCGCCCTTGAACGTGTCGTTGGACAAGGGGCCGCCAAAAAACTCGCGTCCATCGGTTTGAAAACGGTGGGTGAACTGCTTGATTACTATCCTCGGCGATATGCGCACTGGGGCAAGCTTACTCCGCTTACCTCGGTGCATGAGGGGGAGGATGTCACTTTACTGGCGCAGGTCGTCTCTGCCGACCTGATTCCCAATCGTCGACGTGGAGTTCGTTTATCGGTTGAACTCACCGATGGTTTTGGGACCATTAACGCTACCTTTTTTGCGCAGCATCCGGGTCGTCTTTCCGTCCACCAGCGGTTGCTCCAACCAGGTTCGCAGCACCTGTTTGCAGGTAAAATCTCGCTGTACCGAGGTCGCCACCAGTTGACACATCCGGAATTTGAAGGCCTCGAGGATGATGCGCAGGCCGCTGAACGAGCATTACGTCCCATCCCCATTTATGCGGCTTCCTCACGATGCCCATCGTGGTTGATTGCTAAAAGCTCCGCCATCGTCATCGATCTGCTGCGCGCAACCGACATATCCGACCCTCTCACCGACGCAATTCGCAAGCGTTTCGACCTCATTCCACTTCTTTCGGCGCTCAAGCAAATCCACCAGCCGAGTACCGATGAGGATGTGACTCGGGCGAAGACCACACTTCGGTGGGTAGAAGCTCTCGAATTACAAACTGCTCTCTTGGCTCGCCGTGCCCAGGCGAATGCACGCACCGCTGCGGCTATTGCGACAGAGGGTGGCACGGCGGTTGCTGAGGCTCGTTCCCAGCTACCCTTTACCTTGACCGACGGACAGGATCAGGCACTGCGGCAGATTCTTACGGATATGTCACGCCCTCACCCGATGCAAAGGCTCCTCCAGGCTGACGTGGGGGCAGGCAAAACCGTGGTGGCTGGACTAGCCATGACAGCCGTCGTCGATGCCGGTTATCAGGCGGCACTGCTGGCACCCACTGAAGTACTTGCTGAACAACACGCACGGTCCCTAAGGCGGATGTTGCCTGTTCCCGTCGAGTTGCTCACCGGTTCCAGTGCTACCTTGACGCGAAAGAAGGTGCAGGAACTCGCCAGTATGGCTCAGCCCGCCATATTTGTTGGAACTCACGCTCTGCTGCAAAGCACTGTGGATTTCACCGGCTTAGGACTTATCGTGATTGATGAACAGCATCGCTTTGGGGTAGCGCAAAGGGAGAAATTGCGTGAAGGTTTGGCGGTTGTTCCCCACCTGCTGACAATGACTGCCACTCCCATTCCGCGGACAATTGCTATGACCGTATTCGGGGATCTCGACATTACCGCAATTCGCGAACTTCCGAGTGGACGGAAAACAGTTGAGACATTTGTTGTTGACGCCGCCAATAAACGGTGGATGGAACGGATGTGGCAACGAGCTGCCGAGGAAATCGCATCCGGTGGGCGCGTATTTGTGGTTGTTCCTCGCATCGAAACAGCTACGTCAGATGATTCTGACTTAGCGAATGTGGAAGACACCTACCGCGAGCTCACAGCACTGAATACGCTATCTCATCTCTCCATTGGCATGCTGCATGGTCGGATGCCGGCAGAAGAAAAAGCTCGGACTATTGATGCTTTCAATGCCGGTAACTATCAGCTTCTTGTAACAACTACAGTCATCGAGGTTGGAGTCGATATTCAGGCGGCCTCCATGATGGTTATCCTCGATGCGCAACAGTTTGGCCTGTCGCAACTTCACCAGTTGCGGGGCCGTGTAGGACGCGGCGGCCAGCAGGCTGTTTGTATGGCTGTTCATCGTGAAAACGCCGCCGAAGATTCCCTTAAACGGCTGCGCGTATTTGCTTCCACCAGCGATGGTTTTGAGCTCGCCGAAGCAGATTTGGATTTGCGCCGCGAAGGTGATGTATTAGGCGATTCGCAGTCCGGACGGACAAGTTCTCTTAAGGCTCTGCGGGTGGTGCGCGATGCCCGCATTATTGAGCGAGCGCGCTCAGTGGCCGAAGAGATTGTCGCGAAGGATCCGCATTTGGAGGCGCATCCGGGCTTGAAACAGAGAGTTGAGCGTGCCGACAGTCGAGCAAATTGGCTCGAACGTACCTAGCTATCGCATAGTGCCGTAGAGTTGAAACATGACACGAATCGTAGCGGGGGAGTACCGAGGTCGAGTGCTACGGGTTCCCGACAAAGGCACCCGCCCGACATCTGAGCGTGTACGAGAAGCGCTGTTTTCACGATTGGAAAGCTGGGATGAAATCGCGGGAGCAGCTGTTCTCGATTTGTATGCTGGTTCGGGAGCACTCGGATTGGAAGCCCTATCGCGAGGTGCTCGCAGTTGCGTATTGGTTGATCAGGCACGGGGCGCGTATCGCGCTGTGACAGATAATATTTCTCGAAATCGCATAGCGGGTGCAAAGGCGGTTAAATCTGAAGCACTACGTTTCCTCAACACCACAGACGGTAAGTTCTCACTGGTTTTTCTCGACCCTCCCTATGATTGCGACCCAACGGATTTCTTGGCCGTATTACGGGCTTTGCGCTCCCGCGTCATCCCCGGCGCGTTAATTGTTGTGGAAGACTCGGCGCGTTCCCCACAGCCGCAGTGGCCGTCGGGATATATCTGCGATTCCCAGCGCAAATGGGGAGAGACTCGGGTGTGGTTCCTCACTTTCAGCGAGGAAGGCGGTAGCGTTGAAGCATGACCCGAGCAGTAGTCCCAGGTTCCTTTGATCCCATAACCAAAGGACATATGGATATCATCACGCGATGTTCAGCGCTCTTTGACGCTGTTGTGGTGGGAGTAGCTGATAATCTATCGAAAAGCTACTTGTTTTCCCGGTCTCAACGAGTTCACTTGGTGGCGACCTCTGTCTCTCATCTTGAAAATGTGACTGTGGAACCGATTGATGGCCTCCTGGCGCAGTGGTGTCAAGATCACGACGTTGATGTCATCGCCAAAGGACTGCGCTCACCCACCGATGCTGCCTTCGAGCTTCCACAAGCAACCGTTAACCGCAATCTGGCAGATATCGAAACCATCCTATTGGCCACCCACCCGTCACTAGCCCATGTTTCATCCACTATCGTGAAGGAAGTCGCGGCCAACCACGGAGATGTGTCCGCTATGGTGGATAGACATGTCAGTGATGCGTTGATTTCGACAATCCTCGCGCAACGCGAAGGAGATGGAGCCCCATAATGAGTGAAGAAACATTTGACCCAACCAGCGAAGAATCGCCTCACTTCGACGATATTTTTGACGGTGATACACAAGCATCACATGAACCGATTGACGACGTATACGGGCCTTCAACGGTGATTGCCGCACTTGATCAGATTGAGGAGCTGGTAGGTGCCGCACGCGCCCTCCCCATGAGCGCCTCGGTTCTCGTCAATAAGGCCGAAATGCTCGATCTGCTCGATCAAGCGCGACAAGCACTGCCCGAAGACCTGCTGGCTGCAGATGCGGTTGTAGCCGATGCGGACGCGCTTATGGTGCGCGCTGATGACGTTGCAGAATCAACCGTCCACGAGGCAAAGCTTCGCGCCGAAGCCATCGTGGAGGATGCCCGCCAACAGGCAGATGAATTGGGGACGCGTTCACGCGAGGATGCGGAGCACACGGTTTCGCATGCGCGAGAAGAAGCGGATAGCATTATCGAAAACGCGCGCCTCCAGGCAGATGCCATGATTGATCAAGAACAGATCACGCAACAGGCCCGTCAGCGAGCCGAAGAAATTGTATCGGAAGCCCATGAGCATGCAGTTAACTTAACCGAGGGCGCCGACAAATACTGTGCAGATTCACTCAACACCCTCTCCGAGTCACTCGACAGAATCTACCATCAGACGCGTGCTGGACTAGAAGCGATTGAGCAACGTCGAGCACAGCGTACCAACGAATAGCCTTCTCAAGGAGAAAACCGTGACTTCCGTGCCGTTTAATGGTGCCTCTGTGTCCATTGCTGATCTTCCCACTCAGCCGGGCCATACTCGCACTTACCACTTCGATCTGATTGCTGGCGATGATTTGGCAACTGAGGCGATGCGGGTGAATGAAGGCGATATTGTGCCCGCGGATATTACGGCCCAGTCGATGCCGGACGGTGTGTTGTTGCAGGTGAGCGCGCAAGTGAACTGCACCGGTGTTTGCGTGCGTTGTCTGGACCCGGTGACGTTGTCTTTCCCCGTAGAGGTCAAGGAAATGTTCTTTACCCCCGAAGTCATTGCGCGTATGCGCAAGGAGGAAGGCGACGAAGCCGTCGAAGACCTGCCGGTGCTTGATTCCAATACTATTGAGTTAGAACCGCTACTGCGCGATGCTATCGTAACGCAGTTTCCGTTTACACCTTTGTGCTCCCCGGACTGTGATGGTCTGTGCGATGTATGCGGAGAGAAATGGCAAGACCTCCCAGAAGATCACGAACATGAAGTAATTGACCCGCGTTTTGCGAAACTCGCTGGTTTCTTCAGTGAGGAAAAAGATGAATAAACGCAAGACACGCGAGACGCCTCCACCTGCGAAAAATACCAATATCAAGGAGCTACTTGGGGCTTGGCGCGTGTCCTTTGATCCGGATCTTGTGATCACAGCGTTGACTCACCGGTCATTCGCATTTGAAGCCGGCGGTATCGAACACAATGAGCGGCTCGAATTCCTTGGTGATTCCGTACTGTCTATTATCGTGACTGATTATCTCTTTAGACACTATCCGGAAGTATCTGAAGCTACCCTGTCCCGGATGCGAGGTGCCATAGTGTCTGAACGCACCTTGGCGCAGGTTGCACGCGGGCTCAACTTGGGAGATTTTATCCTGTTGGGAAAAGGAGAAAATCTGACCGGCGGGCGAGACCGCGACTCGATTCTGTGCGATGTTATGGAAGCGATGATTGGAGCCACCTATCTCTCGTTCGGACTGGAAACAACCCGCTCCATCGTCGAGACTCATCTCTCACGATTCCTCGATAACGCGGTAGAGCTGGGTAAGTCATCCGACTATCGCACGACGCTACAGGAATACTGCGCTGAACTCGGCTACGGGGAGCCCCTCTATGACGCGGTGGGCTCAGGACCCGATCATCAGCGGGTATTCCATTCCACTGTTTCTATCGATGGAGAAATAGCCGGCGAAGGTTCTGGAACGTCAAAAAAATTAGCTAAGTCGGAGGCAGCTAAACAGGCCTATTTTAAGTTGACAAAACGGGAAAGCGATGCCGGAACTTCCTGAGGTCGAAACCATCCGTCTCGGCCTCGAACGACATTTCGTGGGCAGAATACTCAGCGATATCACCCTCTGGGGGCATCGAATAATCCGTACCTATGAGGGAAACGCGGATGATTTCCGTCGATCTATCCGCGGACGCCATATCGATGCAACGGGGCGGCGGGGGAAGTTCCTGTGGGCAATACTTGACTCGGATACGGCACTCCTGTTCCATCTGGGAATGTCCGGTCAGCTCCACTCCTGGTCGCCGCGCAGCTGTCCGAGGCAACGAGTTGCGCATGAGTATGCGCGTATGGAATGTGACGATCAGTCGGTTTTGTCATTTATTGACCAACGTACCTTTGGACGATTAGAAGCCACTGGATTAACCGATGAGGGGATCCCCGACACGATTGAACATATTGCCCGCGATCCTCTCGATAAAGCAATCGACCTGGATGAGGTCAATAGAAAAATACGTCGCTCGGCTTCTCCGATTAAAACACTGCTACTGAACCAGGGTCTCATTTCTGGCATTGGTAATATCTACGCCGACGAAGCACTATTTGCCGCCGGTGTGCACGGTGCGCGGCGCGGACGATCTTTACGACGGTGGGAAGTGACGAATGTGCTGGAGGCAGCAACGCAAGTGATGCGCGCTGCCATAGCGGTGGGTGGAACGTCTTTTGATGCTCTGTATGTGGATGTGGAAGGCAACCCTGGTTACTTTGAACGCTCCTTACGTGTGTATGGGCGAGACAACCAAGCCTGTACTGAATGCGGTAGCCAGATAACTCGACTGATGCTACAGGGGCGATCCCACTATTTCTGCGCCACATGCCAACCACGATCAGGACCCAGCCCAGTTCGAAATATCGAGTGACCTCAGGGAAGACCAGCATAGGTTAAGATGAGTTCGTGGCTGTCAATATTGAAACTGAGCGCCCTCGTG
The DNA here is from genome assembly GCA_030537795.1 of Actinomycetaceae bacterium. GTDB lineage: Bacteria > Actinomycetota > Actinomycetes > Actinomycetales > Actinomycetaceae > Gleimia. The sequence goes on along the minus strand of JAUNVE010000019.1, from coordinate 11,649 downwards.
TGCGTGTAATGATTGTCGATGACCACGAAATCGTCCGTCGTGGTATTGCTGAAATTGTCGATCGTGCGGACGGTTTGGAAGTCGTCGCAGAGGCCGGTTCGGTGGCTGATGCAATCCGCCGAGCCGAACTTGTCATCCCCGATGTCATACTCATTGATTTGCAGTTACCCGATGGCACGGGAATAGACATTATGCGTCGACTCAGAGAAAGCAAACCTGAAATTCGCCCGGTTGTCCTCACCTCTTTTGACGACGATTCCGCCTTGTCAGAGGCGTTGGAAGCGGGAGCATTAGCTTACGTACTCAAAACCGTTCACGGCGCTGAAATCACCGATGTTATCAAGGCCGTTGCAGACGGCCGTGTTCTTCTAGATGAACGCACGGTAACTCGCCGTAGAGCTGATCACGGTGACCCCACCGCTGATTTGACGCCCTCCGAACGCAAAGTGCTTAATCTGATCGGCGACGGAATGTCGAATCGAGAAATCGGTGAGGCACTGGGAGTGGCAGAAAAGACGGTAAAGAACCATATCACTTCGCTGTTGGCAAAAATGGGATTGCAGCGGCGCACGCAGGTAGCAGCATGGGTAGCGGGGCAACGGGCTGCTGCATGGCGCAATCAATCACCGTCGCAACACTGACGTTTCACCGTTAATTTTAAGTCAGTGTAGCCAGCCCGCTACATTACACCAGCGGTACTTTCCAGACGAGTTCAGTACCGGAGCCTGATTGGGCGCTCGATACGGAAAAGGTTCCGCCGTGACGGCGGGCGCGTGTGCGAAGGTTTCCCAGCCCAGAGGTGCGTTCACGCTGAGCTGGAATACCGATTCCATCATCTAATACCCGTACGCAGATATGCCCATTGGGGGCGGTACCGGATACATGGAGAAGAATCTGCACAGCGGTGGCCTTTGCGTGCCGCGCAACGTTGGCTAGTCCTTCGCGGATCACTGCAACCACATCATCAGCGATATCAGCATCTACTCGATCTGATACTGAAATCAGCTGTTCATCCTGATCGGTTGAAATGATGGTGCCATCAACTTCAATAATGAGAGAGGGAGCGAAGCTTAGGGCTGTGCGCACCAGCGAGGTTTCACGTCGAACTCGTTCAACGAGCCCAACATCTTGATCAGGCTCGCGCAGATCATGGACAATGCTGCGGATTTGGCGTACTGACTCATCGACGGCAACCAGCGCCGAATCAAGAACCGCAATAATATCCTGCTCACCCATCTCTCCGGCGCGCAATTTGTCTCGTGCGGTATCAATCTGCATACCGGTGGCAAAGAGCTGCTGGATGGCGAAATCATGGAGATCGCGGCCAATTCGATCGCGTTCGTCGTATAGCGTTGCCATATCTTCCGTGTGACGAGCCGATGCAAGCTCAAGGGCGAAGGTGGCCTGAGCAGCCAGTGATTCAGCCAATGGCAGATCTGACGCCTCAAACTCGAGACGACCGGGTTTTCGCAGCAGGATGAGGACTCCTTCCGCAACGCCTCGATTCATCATCGGCGCATACAGTGCGGACCCAAAATTCTTGAACGTCGGGATACGCAACATTGAAGCCCGAGCCAAAGAATCAACAATCATACCCGCGCCTTCATGGAGTACGGACATGGCGCGTCCCTGCGGGGGAAATACCGTACCGAGCAGTTCATCTGCCATGAAACCATCGGCAATTTCACACGCCCAGGTATAGCCAACGGAAGGGAGTACGATAAGTGCTGTATCTGCATCGGAAACTTTTCTGACGGTATCGGCAATAAGCGCGAGAGCTTCCTCCTCTTCGGCACCTTCCATCATGGCGGTGGTAATCTTCTGGGAAGCGGTAATCCACCGTTCACGGTTTTGCGATTCGCGGTAGATGCGAGCATTCTCCACAGCCACACCAGCCGCGTTACCTAAAATTCGGAGTAGGCGCACATCGAGGTCGGTGAATCCACCTGGCTTATCTGTCAAGTACAGGCGCCCGAATACCTGGTCCTTCATTTGTACCGGGACGCCGAGGAAGTTATACATTGATCGGTGGCCGGGTGGGAAACCAGTAAATAGTGGATGGGTAGCAATGTCGTTAATGATGAGGGCGTCATTGGCTGGAATCGACCCGATCATACCGAGCCCTTTAGGGGGTTCACCTACTGCTTCGGCCTCATCATCGGAAAAACCATGTTGGAGGAACATCGTTGTCTCGCCCCAAGCGTCGAGTACCGAAAGGGCTCCGAAGCGAGCGTCGGTGAGATGGCAGGCCTGATCGACGAACTGTTGCAGGATATCGGTGATTTCAAGTTGTTTAGTCAGGTCAAGAGTTGCTTGAATGAGTTCTTGACCGATTTGAATCGGATCAGGATGGGGAAAGTTCATAGCGCACCTTCACGTTCGAGGGTCCAACGATACGTGCTATTTCGTTGAAGTAGGTCGTGGTGAGTACCTCTATCGCTGACACTAGCGCATCTGTACCCCTCTGTGAGTTCCACGTTGTTTGGACTGAGCACAAGGATCTCATCGGCTGCGGCTAGGGGAGCCAACCGGTGTGTGACGACGACTAGGCCAACTGGGGTGGCGCTGGTGGCGGGGATATTCAGAAGATCAGAGACAAGACGATCGGCGGTGACGGTGTCGATATGTTCGCCGGGTTCATCGAGAAGCATAAGGTTGGCGGGCGATGCGAGTGCCCGTGCCAGCAACAGACGTCGGCGTTCTCCGCCGGAGACCGTGGTACCGCCTGAGCCTAGTACGGTGTCGAGTCCTTCGTGGAGGCTATCTAGCCAATTCTCCATACCCGCTTTGCGTAGATAGGTGTGAGCTTGCGCGGGAGTGACTTCCGGGTTGGCTACTCGCAAATTTTCCAATACTGAAGTTGCGAAGATATGGGCATCTTCGGCAGTTAGGGAGAGGTACGCTCCAACGGTTTCCGAATCGATCTGAGCAATATCAACACCGTTCAGAGTCACTTGTCCCTGGCGAGGTTTCAGCATTCCCGCGAGGGTATAGAGAATCGTTGATTTTCCTATTCCGGAGGGGCCGACGATGGCTAACCGGGAGCCTGGGCGAAGTTCGAGGTTGATTCCCGAGGCGACAATAGGGCCTCCGGGCCAGCCGACTGCAAGGTTTTCTGCACGCAGTACTGGTCCGTCCTCTATGCGAGGCACGTCCGTCTTTTTGGCTGTATGCGGTTCGTCAAGAAGTTCGTCGATACGTACGGCCGCGCGTGCTGAGCGAACCAGTTGTACTGCTGCAGGAGCTAACTCTGCGGTTCCTTCAAAAGCCGCCAGCGGGGTGAGGACGAGTACGGCAAGTGCCACCGCTGCGACAAGACCAGCATTGGTTTCGGGAACTCCGAATATGATGGCACCAACCACCGCGATTGTCATGGCGATACCGTCTAATGCGGCCGCAAACGCGGCGGGACGAGCTGATGCGTCTTTCGAACGTACTAGTTCATCTTCGGTATGAGAGATCTCTTTTCGCAGATATTGAGAACGCCCCGACACCGCCAGTTCAGCGTGGTGATCCAAAAGAGTAAGTGCATTGGAAGCCAAATCGACACGAGCTTTTTCATCGGCAAGTTCGGCTACTCGGGCGGATTTGACGGTCAAGATCGGGCCCGCGATTCCGGAAATGCAAAGTCCGATGCCGATGGCGGCTGCGGCGGCGGGAGAAAGAAAAGCGATGCCGATGACTGTTCCGATAGCGGTGACAGCTGCCACGCAAGCGGGCAGTATCGATTTGATAAGAAGATCGCCGAGGGCATCGACATCTGCACCGGTACGGGCGAGGATATCGCCTCGCTTGAGACCGGTTACCGTGTCGGTTCTCGATGCCGCCAGACGACGGTAGACATTTTCACGCAGGGCAGCAATACCGTCCATTGCAACGTGGTGTGAGGCCAGACGTTGCGCGTAACGAAGTAGGGCCTTCGAAATTCCAAAGAATCGTACTCCAACGGCCGCAACCGACAGATAGAGTACGGGAGGATGCTGAGAGGCTCGAGCAATGAGCCACGCGGAGGTGGCGGCAAGGCCGATTGAAGCCCCGAGCCCGAGCGCTCCGAGTAAGACGGCCACGACAAACTGTAGTTTGTTGAGTTCGAGTAACGGCAGCATTCGGCGCAAAGCGAGTTTTTCTTGTTCGGTGACGAAAAGACTCATGCGATCTCTCCTTCGAGCAAGCGCGGTGTTGCTTGGAGTCGTAGCTGCTCCACGGTCGTTTCAGATAGTTGTGGATACTGCTCAATATCGGCATCTGAGGCCGCTGCCGCCTCCACAGTGATGACGTGAGTAGCCCGTTCTATAACGACCGCGCGATGCGCAATGATGATGAGGGTGCGACCGTATGTGTGCAACGTATCGATAGTGGTGAGGATCTGTGATTCGGTTACCGCATCAAGGTGGGCGGTTGGTTCGTCGAGAATAATCCACGGTTTATCAACTAGTAGTGCGCGTGTGAGTGCGAGGCGCTGCCGTTGCCCAACTGAGAGGCCGACGCCGCCGTGCCCGATGAATGTATCCCAGCCCTGCGGCAGGTCAGCAACCACAGAGTCAAAGCCGGTGGCGCGTGCTGCATCATCCAGTTGCTGTTGAGAGTACGTAACCTCCTCACACACGTTTTCTCGAACGGTGGCGGGGAGAATCGCTGGAGCCTGAGGAACCCACGTAATTTGAGACCACCACGAATCGCGCGACAGCGTTGACAGATCCACTGGGCGCCCATCTGTACCGGTTACTGCGATGGAACCACGGGTAGGGGAGAGGAGCCCAAGAAGCGCCATTACCGTCGTCGTTTTTCCTGCACCGGAAGGGCCGACGAGCGCAGTGATAGAGCCGGGTGTAATGCGTGCAGATAGATGAGCTGGTGCCCAGGTTCCGCGCGCCGCCACAGACAGGTCATTGAGTACCACCTCAGCCTGTGTCAGATCTGGTGCCTCAGCTTCGCCTTCGTGACGCACAGGCTCTTCTAAGATTTCGAAGGCCGCTTCAGCTGCTGCCACGCCATCGGCGGAGGCGTGGAAATTTTTCCCCACCTCACGCAGCGGCAGGTACACCTCGGGAGCGAGCATAATGACTACCAGGGCGGGGAATAGCTCGACGTAATCGTAAACCAGGAGCATACCGACTTTGACTGCCACGAGGGCAACGGACAGGGTGGCGATAAACTCGAGTATGGCGCCGGAGAGGAAAGCGACGCGCAAGGTCTGCATGGTTGTCCGAGCATGCGTGCGTCCTAAGCGGTGGACGTGTGAGGCAGGCGCCCATTCGCGTCCCAACGCTTTGAGAGTGGGAAGCCCGGCAATGAGATCGAGAAGCTGAGACCCAAGCTTTTCCATCGTTTTTAGCTTTTGATCGGCATATTCCTGAGTTAGTTTGCCGACGAGAATCATAAAGATCGGGATCAGTGGAATGGTGAGAATGGCGATGAGCGCTGAGGACCAGTCGAGGTAAAGCATGACGAGTAAAGCTAACGGCGTCACTGTTAGCGTCATGAGAAGTTGCGGAAGATAGGCTACAAAATAGGGACCCAGATCGTCGAGGCCGCGTGTTACCAGTGTGACTGTGTCGGCACTTTTATGTGCTAGCCAACGTGGCCCCAGCTGAGTAGCTCGATCGAGTACCGCCTGCCGTAGTTCAATGATGGCGTTATTCGCTGCCCGGTGAGCGTATGCGCGGTTGATGTAGGTGAGGATGGCACGCATAACCATAATGGTGACCAGTGCCAATACCGGGGTGCGCACCTGTGAGAGCGTTTTGTTTTCGGTGATAACCGGTGTTATCGCTCCGGCGATAGCCATCGCCTGCGCAATCACAAGGACGGCCAGCAGTGTGCCGGTCACAGTAATGAAAACGATGTAGGTGCGGGCTGCCCGCGCGTAGGTTAAAAGTCGTCTATCCAGTGGTTTCACGGTAGTTGCTTAGTAGTAGATTTCTATATCGCTATCTCATCATAGGACTGCGGGGTCGGCTAGTGCCGACCCCGCAGTGTGAGATGCTGTCGCGAGTACTAGCTACGGAGGAAGTTTGCCCCGAGACGTACTTCTTCAGGTAATCCCATATTTTCCGGTACGTCACCGGGGGTGACGCGAGCTCGGAATACCCAATATGACCACGCGGTGTATGCGAGGACAATCGGCACGAAGATTACGGCGACAATCGTCATAACGACCAGGGTCGAGTGGGTCGACGAAGCCTGCGCAATGGTAAGTGAGAAGGAATCGTCGAGGTAGGAACCCATGACATTGGGGGCCATTGCCGTAAAGATGAAGGCAACGGCACCGGCAATACCGACAGAGGACAGAGTAAAGGACAGAACTGAGTTGTTCATAGCCTTTTGCGTGAACGCTGCCGAACCGATAAGCGCGAGCGCTGCAACCACGAGCGGGATCCATGCCCATACCGAGTTGGCGTAGGCGATAACCGCCCAGATCGCCCAAACGGCGGTTAGGCCGGTGGCGACGATTGACAGTGTTGAAGAGAGCTTTTCAGCGCGTTCGTGGACGGGGCCGGTCGTCTTAAGGGAGAGGAATTGCGCACCTTGCGAGAGGGTGAGCGAGAGGACGACGAGCCCGCCGAGAAGTGTGAACACGGTGAGGAGTGAGAAGAATCCACCCGTAATGTTGTGAACATTTGAGGCGAGAACTTCCGGCGTGATGGGGCCTTCGACCGGCACGTTGGTCAGCGGATCAACCACTTCGATATGCATGCCCTGCACGAGGTTAGCAAATGCTACGCCGAGCAGAAGCGGCACACCGAAACCAACTACGGTGTGGATGGTGTCCCAGGTGGCACGCCACTTGAGGCTATCTTTCGTCTTACGCCATTCGATTGCGACGATACGCAGAATGAGGAGCACGAGCACCACGAACAGAGCCAGATACATTCCGGAGAACATAGTTGCGTACCACTCGGGGAAGGCGGCAAAGGTTGCACCACCAGCGGTGAGTAGCCAGACCTCATTGCCATCCCAGTGGGGGCCAATAGTCTTTACTGTTTGCGTGCGTTCTTCGTCATTCTTGGCGACGAACGGAAGAAGAGCACCGACACCGAGGTCGAAGCCTTCGAGGATTAAGTAGCCGGTCCAGAGGACGGCGATGAGGATGAACCAGAGGATGCTAAGCCATTCCATTGTTATTTCCAATCCTTCCTCAGTATGCGAATGCCAGTGTCGAATCCTCATCGGATTCGTCGTGGCTGGGGAAGTGCATGCCTTCGAGGACGAAGCGCCGCATGAGGATGAACCAAATCACGCCGAGTCCTCCGTAGAGCACAGTGAACAAAATGAGGGAGGTGAGTACGGTTCCGCCAGGAACTGCACCTGATGCGGCATAGCTCGTCATCTGGAGGACACCTCCGACAGGATCCTGGTTGAGTGCACCGGCTAGGTTCGGGTACACCACCCACGGCTGACGTCCTATTTCTGTGAAGATCCAGCCGGCGGATGCGCCGATGAAGGGGAATGCCACCGACCACAGAGCCAAGGTTCCTACCGTCTTATTGCGCAGTAACTTATCGCCGCGCAAACCGAAGAGAATAACTAAACCAGTGATCATTGAGACGAATCCGAGTGTCACCATGACGCGGAATGACCAGAAAGTCGGCATCGATGGCGGGCGGAAGTCGTACTGGCTCGCGTCACCGTATCGTGAGGTGAAGGACTCGTTATTGTTCAGCATATCGACCATACGGTCTTGAATATCCCGCACACCCTGCACCTCGGCGGAGAAGGAGTTGTGGGAGAGGAACGAAGCCAGACCCGGGACCGTAACGAAACGTGTCATGTCACCAGAATCGTCGAGCGGACATTCACCGAATCCAGCGACGGTAAAGGCAGCGCCCTCGGTATCGACGCATATGCCTTCCGCAACAGCCATTTTCATGGGTTGCAGTTCAACGATTTCAACACCCTGGAAGTGGCCAGTGGTGGCGGTACCGACGCCGCCGATGAGCAGTGCGACTGCGCCAAACTTGGCAATCGGCTTCCAGATATTCCGGGCTTCACGTTCGCCCTCGTCTCCGGCTGCAGCAGCACGGGTGATCCACCACAGGGAAATACCTGCGACGAAAGTGCCCGCTGTGAAGACGGAAGTGAAGAATACGTGGGTAAAAGACCAGAAGAGAACGGGGTTGGTGACAACTTCGATGAATCCACCGGTTCCGTCGAGTTCAGCGCGGCCCGTTTCGGGGTTGAAGAAAGTACCCACCGGGTGCTGCATCCAGGAGTTAGCGCCCAGAATCCATAGTGCTGACAGGATAGAACCAATGGCTGCAAGCCAAATAGATGTCAGGTGAACAGCTTTAGATACGCGGCCCCAACCGAAGATCCACATTCCCAGGAAAGTGGATTCGAGGAAGAAGGCCAGTAGTGCCTCAACCGCGAGTGGTGCTCCAAAGATATCGCCGACAAAGCGGGAGTATTCTGACCAGTTCATTCCGAACTGGAACTCCTGAACAATGCCGGTGGCAACACCGAGTGCGAAGTTGATGAGGAATAGCTTCCCAAAGAATCGAGTCGCGTTCAGCCAAACTTCACTGCCGGAGCGGTGCCACTTCGTTTGCATAATGGCAACGAGTAGCCCGAGTCCGATGGTCAGTGGAACTTGGATGAAGTGGTAGACGGTAGTAATACCGAACTGCCACCGCGCCAAGAACACTCCATCGAGTGCTACTGGGAGGACGGTCATAGTGTCCGCCTTTCCGAGTTGATAGATGATTTGAATTGACTACCGGTATGTAGCCCATCACCTAACAGGATAGGGCCATAAGTCCCAAAATTGTGACGTTCAGTCATGAAAGCGGTCTGGCGTGTCGTATGAGCGCCGTTTTGCCGCATGATTCAGGCAAAACTAGAAAAACACTCATATCACGGTTTGGTAACGGCTGTCCGTATTTTGGTAACTCATCCGTCGCATTATTCCGCTGATGAGGAATAACTCACTGTCTGCAGTTCCCCTTCACTGAAGTAGGTGGGGTGCGAGTGGGTGTGAGATACTGCGTTGAGATGGACTTTCGACATGCCTCGAAAGTAGTAGCCCAGCAAGCACTAATGCTGTGGGTTACGCGCCGAGCCCGACATCCTCTGCTGTTGTTGTCGCGCAGGCTTGGCGCCGCACAGATTTCCGTCTGAAAAAGGACGGCGCGGGATCTGCTTCGGCATGGAAGCATCCCAATATATGGAGAAAGCTTGTGACAAAAGAATTAGATAACGGCTCGGTTTCCACCGGCGCTAACATCTCTGCCGCTCCGTTTGCAGAGCCAATTTTTTCCGCTGCAGATACGCAGCAGGATGCGCCCGCACAGTCGGCGGAAAAACCCGAGAAGATCGCTCCCGCAACCACACTACTGTTCCAGGCGCCAAAGATTGAAGAACGACCAGTTCTTCATCGCCCCGAGCCGGAAATAACTGAAGATGAACCCGAGCAAGAACCTCGCGGACGACGCAAGCCTCGGAAATCGGAACCGGCGGATGAGCGCGACTGGCAGGAAGAATCGCCATCTGACGACGAAGACGGAGGCGACGATGAAGATGCTGAGAACGGTCAGACGACCACAGTGCGTCGCCGACGCCGTCGCCGCACGCGACCGTCAAATGACGATCATCCGTCGGATGAAGTGGAATCGGTTAAAGGATCAACACGACTAGAGGCTAAACGTCAGCGACGCCGCGACGGTAGGCGAGAAAATCGGCGTCGCACAGTGGTCACCGAATCAGAATTCCTGGCGCGTCGTGAATCAGTTAAGCGGGAGATGATTGTTCGTGAAAAAGGTGGTCTTAACCAGATTGCCGTACTCGAAGATGGACTCCTTGTCGAACACTATGTTGCACGCCATACGCAACAAACCATGGTGGGCAACATATATTACGGTCGAGTGCAAAACGTATTGCCGTCAATGGAAGCTGCCTTCATTGATCTAGGTAAGGGGCGTAACGCTGTTCTCTACGCCGGCGAAGTCAACTGGGATGCGGTCGGATTAGGGGGACGCCCTCGCCGTATAGAACAGGCGTTGAAATCCGGCGACCAAGTTCTGGTTCAGGTGACGAAAGACCCCATCGGACATAAGGGGGCGCGTCTGACCTCACAGATCACTCTGGCCGGGCGTTTCCTGGTTTTAGTTCCATCCGGCTCAATGACCGGTATTTCCCGTAAGCTTCCGGATAAGGAACGCGCCCGTTTGAAAAAGTTGCTGTCAAAGATTGTGCCCAAAGATTCCGGCGTGATTGTGCGTACCGCCGCCGAAGGAGCCTCCGAGAAGCAACTACGCGATGATGTTGAGCGACTCCAGGCGCAATGGAAAGAGATTGAAAAGAAGCAGAAGCAAAGTTCGAAGGGGCCGACCTTGCTTCGTTCCGAACCAGAACTCGCTGTTCGTGTGGTGCGTGATGTATTCACCGAAGACTTCCAGTCATTGACGGTCCAGGGGAAGTCGACGTGGAAAACGGTCAATGACTACGTGACTAAGCTATCGCCCGACTTGAAGGACCGGCTGGTTCATTGGACAAAAAAGGATGACGTCTTTGCGGTCCATCGCGTCGATGAACAGCTGACGAAGGGTATGGATCGTAAAGTCTGGCTTCCCTCGGGCGGGTCTTTAGTCATTGATCGCACCGAGGCGATGACCGTGGTTGACGTGAACACCGGAAAGTTCATTGGCTCGGGTGGAACCCTCGAAGAAACGGTGACGCGAAATAACCTTGAGGCTGCTGAGGAGATCGTTCGTCAACTACGGTTGCGCGATATCGGTGGCATTATTGTTATTGATTTCGTTGACATGGTGCTTGAATCCAATAGAGATCTTGTGCTCCGCAGATTGGTTGAGTGCCTCGGGCGAGATCGAACACGGCACCAGGTTACTGAAATTACCTCTCTTGGACTGGTGCAAATGACGCGTAAACGTGTGGGGGAAGGGCTTGTTGAAGCATTCTCTACGCCGTGTGATTGTTGCGAAGGTCGCGGATTTATTGTCCATACTGAGCCGGTAGAAAAAGATAAACACGGCCACGCGGTGAAAAAGAACCAGAGCAAACCTAGGAAACAGCGCGCGAAATCTGAACTTGAGCCGGATCCGCAAAAGGAAGAAGCTCGAACTGCCTTATCGGCCATAGCCGCCGCAACAGCTTCCTCCCATGCGGATAAGGAAACTCAAAAGTCAGATCAGAAGAACTCGAAGACTGCTACGAGACAGAAAAAGCGCCATGTGTCTCAAAAACAAGTGAAACAGTCGGTAGAAACAGCAGAGGATAAACCAAGGAAAGCACGTTCTGGGCGACGGTCAGTGGTCATGGAAGCAGGTGAGCCGCAAGTTTCAGGCGAATCGATTTCCCCGACGACCTCTGAGACGGTAGCTATTGCGCGTCCGGCCGCGATGAGCGTCGATGATATTGAACTGCCCGAGCCCTCTTCGCATTCGTCCAAGAAATCTCGCCGGGTTGTTGTGGCCTCTCCAACTGTCGGATCGAATGAGTAACTCGGTAGTGACTGAGCGTCGAAGCGTCCGGTGGCGAATGCCACATGCCGCGGCCGGTGTTTTTACGCAAATATAGTTTGAACAGACGGCGGTATTGGCGTATTCTAGAGCGTCGGTGCACTTCTTATGCACTACTTCAATTCGTAATCGACAAGAGATGAGCAGCAACGTGGTCTACGCGATCGTCAAGGCC
>JAUNVE010000018.1:5519-35687 GCA_030537795.1 Actinomycetaceae bacterium | reverse complement strand
GATGAGAAATTGTCCGAAATCCCAATTCTTTTCTGTCAGCATGTTAAACCAATCCGCGACAGTTTCACCAACGAGATAGTTAAGGTAGTTATCTGTTCCCACCCATGAAAACCTCTTGGCGTAGCTTTGGTTGTGATACAAAGAGCAAACAACCGGCTTGGTGAAGTTGTGGTAATCCGACGGAGTGGATAAAGCCCCCGTACCGAGGGGAAAGAATCCCCACTTATGAAGTGACATGGCTACAAAAGCCCTTTCGTAAACCTCTCGACCAATTGGGCTACAACCAGGACTGTGCGCCGCATCAACAATCAACACACTTGATAAGGGCAACTGTCCGGCTAAAGAGTCGATATCGAGACGCTCTGCCCACGGTGATGTAATGTGCGAAACGAGCACCAAAGAGCAATCTCCGGCCTGCTCCAAAAGCGCGGTTGTAACGGCTTCACGCGACCGATGAGAAATATTGACAATAATGAGCGGAATTTCGAGAGTTGCCGCAAGGTCTGAAAGAAGTTCATTCGTTGAACTGTACTCGTGATTAGTAGTTACTATGCGTTTGAGGTAAAGCGACCCCTGTTCGCCCATGATCTTTACAGCGTTTACTGCAGTCTGTAAAGCTTCTGAAGCATTGCGAACATAAACCAGATTTTCGTAATTCGTTCCGAGGATACCCGATAAAGCTTTCCGAGAAGCAATAAGTAAGTTGTCGAGTCTTTCTGAACGAAATTTTCCAAATGAAATCTGATGTGAATCAGATATAGAACGAACATGCCTGCTAACTGGCAATGGACACACACCAAAAGAGCCATGATTAAGATTTGTGTAATGTTCCTCTATAGGAAAATCCTGTGCGAACTCACCGCGCCGCATTAGCTCTTCGTTCCCAAAAATCCGGAATATTGAAAACGAAAACCTGCTCAGCATCATAGAGACTCGACGGTTGAATGATATCTCGTAGCTCTTGTTTCAGTTCCTCAATAGAGGAGGACATTTGACTCATATCAAGAGCGCGATGAATGTCATCGAGTTGCTCTTTACGAAAATCAAACTGCTCAGGCAGATTAGTACGTAATAGACAAGCAAGTCGGTTAGCTTCCTCGACTCTTCGCATTATCTTGAGTTCAATTACCTGAAGTGCAAGCATCGATAACCATATTTCGAAAGTATAATCGTCTTCAGACCACTCACGTGACTGCCTAATCCCCTTGGTATAAGTGACCATATGGGACACAGCAACTTCCAGATTCAACGCGAGCGCTTCAATACGAAACATATCTCGATAGTGGTACGGGTTGTTCTTATGTACATCTGCTTTCTCCGCAACAGAGATCGTTTTGTTAACAGAGTCTCGCGCACCTTCAAGGTCCAATACGGCCATCTGCCCCTTAGATAGCCAGTGAATGGCTTCATATACTTTGAACGAATCATCAGATCTCTGAGCGATGGTGATTGCCCTTTCCAATGCGACAAAGGCTTGTGTGATCTTATTTTCATCGCACAGAAGCGTTAACCCTTGATGCCCGATAGCACGATAAGAAAGCTCGTCATTATCGGCCAGTTCTTCAGCTACTTTGAAATGCGCTACGGCTTCATCAACATTTTGAGAGATACCACAGAGCTTTACTTCTCCGAGTAGCATTTCCTTTCGAGCAAGAACCTTGGAATCTGTCTCGTCTAGCTCTACAAGGTCAAGAATCTCAATACATTCATCCCAGCGATTCAGCATTCTATGTCCGCGTGCGATAGTAACTGCAAGATCACCCGACAGGTTCTTACTTCGCTTGATAAGTTCCCACTTCTTCGCGATCAGAGAAAAAGCGGAAATCCACTGAGCGGATTCAAAGAACGGTTCCCATAGTTCTGATTGTTCAGCGAAGTCCGAATCACGCAACCGCGAGCCCAACTCGCAGACCTCATAATAACCTCCAGAGTCATACGCCGCTTTCGCAGCCTTAACAATGTAAGGTAACGCGCGTGTTAAATCATCTGCCTCTGTGTAGTGGTGAGCGATCTGCACGAATAATCGCAGATGGTCACCTGAAGACTCTGCAAGGACTCTTTCTAGATGCTTTGCGATCCTTGAATGATGACGTTTCCATAGAAACCCGTTGCTTTTGGTTGTGTGATTGAGATAATCTGCCAGACGTTTATTAGCAAATCGATAGCATTCGTCACCGTTAGCCATCTTGCCCATAGCAAGAATACGGTCGATTTCCATTAACTGATCTAGAAGCTCCCAAATTCGATCTTGAGAATCATCCCAAAGCGCCTCTAATAATTCAGGGTCAAATTCGTAGCCCAGTATCGCGCATTTCTTTAGCAATGTGTGCTTCTCTTCAGTGAGAGTATCTAACCGAGCTTCAAAGACCTTACGCATCCGCTCGGTAAACGAGCCCTGCTTTCTAAATTCTTCAAACACTTCCACGATATCAGGCGTTGTCTTCATTTGCTCAACAAGATAGTCACCTATCTCGTGAATAAACAACGCATTGCCTTCACTGAGTTCAACAACGTCCTCTGCAAGGAGATCAGGTACATAATTGAGTCCCTTGCTACTAAGAATTCTCTTGACAGATCGTTTATTAAGACCATCAATAGCTAGATGTTTAATATCGGTGTATCGTTCGAGAACAGTCAAACTCTTCTTTAAAGAATTCGCATTATCTTGTCGGCGTTGACTGCCCGCTTCATCGTCACGGTAGCTAAGCACAAGCAGGATCTTTTCACCGATCAGGTCATCTGGGAGATTCGTCAGCAGAGTAATCGAAGACTTATCCGCCCACTGGACATCATCAGCTATCAGAACGAATCCGTTATCTTTACTTAGGTCCTTTAAGAGTGCTTGAAACTGGGTATCTATAGGAACCCTCGTGGAGCTATCTTGATTCTGCATATAGCTCCCGACAGTCTGGACAAAAGCAGAGGCGATCTGCCCGCCAACAGGAATTACTTCCAGCCAGGTGGGCGCATTCTCTTTGAAAGCCCGTCCTAAACGTTTGAAAAACCCGTCATCTCGCATATTGCCTTCACTGACTAGGTCATGCAATATGCGATTGATAAGCCGATATGGATCGGTATCGTCATAGTTATTACCAGAGCGCCCCATTGCGACAGTCGGAGCTTCTTTACCTTTGTCAGCAAGACTGCTCACAAAGTGATTTAAAAGTGAAGTCTTTCCTGAACCAGCATCACCCTTGGCCAAGACAATCTGCAATTCGCCCCGCATGGAACATCGTTGCGCGTCGCTCAACTCGAACAGCTCATCATCACGTTGATACAAAATGGGAAGCTCGGGTCGACTCATACTAGGAGCTTATCATTCCGTGGCAAAGCACTCAGTGGAGTAGCGATGATACACGATCATTCAAAACTCGATTTATCAACCAATAGTTGCGCTTAGTTTATGCAGAGTCACCGTAGTACAGAATGAGAATTTGAAGACTAGCCTGCCTAGAATCTCAACACTTTGAGAAACGCAATGAAACCTTTAATGTCGCCACCCTCTTAACCCTAACCAGTTCAGCAGACCGCCTGACCATGCCCTCTCGCACGCAAAACCGTCATCCAGGTCGCAGCAGACTCTCTGTAACCACCCCCCTCGTAGACTCTCCCCAGCGAACGTAGACTCTCTCTAACAGCGGTTTAACCACCACACAAGGCCAACAACCATCCCGTTCCCCATTACTTTTCACCGATCCCGACACTTCGCATGTGCCAAGCGTCTGAATCGAGGGTGAGGGCGCGTGTGCGCCGGGGGTGCGTGAGGGCGAAGTGTCTGAATAGGCATGGAAATGCGCTCATGCTCCGGTGTCCGCGCCCTCAGACCGTCATGCCCACGCCCTCAGCATCGAAACCCGGCCCTCAGACACGGAATTCCACACGCCGAAACACAAATCCGAAGCCGTAGGCTCTCTCTAGCAGCACCCTTTTTCGCTACAGAGAGCCTACAACCCCCAAAACCCCCTTAGAGTGAGCCCATCCCCGCGTAGACTCTGCCTTGGGGAATGGCCTCGCAAGACAGAGCCTAGATCCACGCAACCGCACCCACAATCGCGCCCAAAACCACAAGAAAAGCTCCTCCCTCAAAAAGCCGAAATCCCCGGCGCGGGAATAGCTGTACGCGCCGGAAGTGAACCTGTCTGTGTTTGCACCAACCACCCGGGCGCGGCAAAAAAGCGGAGTTCTGGGATCGGGGGGAAGTGAACCCAGAACTCCGCTTGGCCGGTCACGCTGAAGGTTTAGGAATAACGCTCTTCAAACTCTGCTTCGAGTTCCTCCAATGACTTACCCGAGGTCTCGGGCATAATCTTGTAGAGGATGAAACCAAATACCAGGTTGAGAATCGCATAAAAAGCGTATGTGGTCGCTCCACCCCACGATTCCATCATCTTCGGGAAAGTCCAGGTAATGAAGGCGTTGACGACCCACAGACAGAACACTGCTGAGCCGTTCGCGATACCGCGCACCTTGGATGGGAACATTTCGCCCATCATGGTCCATACCACCGGCCCGTTACCTGCCTGCACTACCAGCATGAATGCGCCCATCATGGCAAGGATAAGCAATGGCGCCCACGTCGGCGGAGCGGTGTGAGTGTCCATGGCCGGCTGAATAGTGAAGTGGAACAGAGCCGAGATGACACCCAGGGTGGCAAATACGGAAAACAGACAAGTGATGAGAATCTGGCGACGACGGAAACGGAAGATGAGCCACAGGGCTACCGCACTGCCGACCACCGACATAACGCCATTGGCGATCTGCGCGGTAATAGCAGCTGACGTGCCCATGCCGGCATACTGCAAAACCTTTGGCGCATAGTACATGATGGTATTCACGCCCGTAGTCTGGTTACAGATCGCGATGAATACCCCTATGAAGAACAGTTTGCGAATCCACTTTTCTCGAAAAATATCAGCAAATGTCCCTTTTTCTTCGTGCTCGCGTTCGCGTTGAATCTCAAGGATTTCAGCAAACTC
Source organism: Actinomycetaceae bacterium (assembly GCA_030537795.1). Lineage (GTDB taxonomy): Bacteria > Actinomycetota > Actinomycetes > Actinomycetales > Actinomycetaceae > Gleimia. The sequence goes on along the minus strand of JAUNVE010000018.1, from coordinate 30,711 downwards.
ATTTTCAATCGGACCATCTTTATCTTCTTCTCGGATGCGCTTGAGAGCAGCAATAGACTGATAGTACTGCCGGTTAGCTGCGTACCAACGAGGCGACTCCGGCATGAGTCGCATACCGATCCACAGAGCGATGGCGGGAATAGTACATAGCAGAAGCATCAAACGCCATCCGGCACCATTACCGCCTTGGACCACGATCTGATCAAGATACTCGTACCACTGCGCAGAAGAAAGCGTTCCTCCCTTGGAAGCGGCAAGACTATTGACATTGTCGAAAGACTGCATACCCGGCTCAAGCATGCCGGTCGGATCTTCGGCTATATCGAGCTGGGGGCCGCCGTACACCGAGTTGATAATGGCATTGAATGTGAAAGCCATGAGTTGACCGGTCACGATCATCAACTGGTCAATGGCCACAATCGTGCCGCGAATACGCTTGGGGGCGATTTCCGAAAGGTAGACGGGAACGGTTGCCGAAGCACCGCCAACAGCGAAGCCGAGGACTACGCGGAAGATGTACATAATCCAGATATTTGGAGCCAGCGCGGTACCAACTGCGCCGATCATGAACAATACCGCCAGGAGGAGGATATTGTGTCGACGTCCCCAGCGGTCCGATAAGCGGCCGCCAATAAGAGCACCGAGGGCAGCTCCCAATAGCAAAGTTGCACCGACGGCACCTTCTTCGGCGGCGGTAAGGTGGAGACCACCCGCATCCACGGGCATGTACATATAGGGGAGAGCTCCGGAAATGACACCCGTGTCGTAGCCGAAAAGAAATGCGCCAAGGGTAGCGATGCCGGCAACGAATCCGATCTTACGGTGTTTTCCACCGGGAGGAGTTTCTTCCACCGCGGCGCGTATCTCGGATTGAGATGCGTCTAGTCCCAATTCCGGACGAGACTGATTGGACATTGGTTCTCCTGTTCGTGTCGGTGACTGCGTCACCTGAGGGCGGGTTGGCAACCATCTTCGGTACCAACATTGAGGGTTTGTTGAACTAACGGTTAAATGTCACTTCTCCGGCGACAGCCGGTACTTCATGCCACTGCCCATCCAGGGTGGAGGCAACGGTCGCTTCATCAATTTCGGCGGCGGCCCATCCGTCCGCAACTGATGGCGCCAGTTGCTGACCGGAAAGCACCGATTCGATGAAGAGCTTAGCTTCGATAACTTTAAGGTCATCGAATCCCATCGATGTACCGGCTCCCGGTTGGAAGCGGTCAAAATATGGGAAGTCTGGGGAGGCCATCGCTCGAGCATAGCCGTGATTGGCGCCATGTGAACGACCAATACATACCTGCAGGTCATTGAGATGCTCGAAGTTCCAGCGCACCGATCCATGCGTTCCATACACTTCGATAACGTATTCTGCACGCGGACCGACACTGACGCGAGACGATTCGAGAGTTGCGACAACACCGTTTTCGATCAATGCGAGAATAGCGACATAATCTTCATTCTCGACTGGGCCGAGGTCATTTCCGACTTCAAAGCCGGAGTGCCCAACCCCCATCTTGGTGGGGATAGGCCTTTCCTTAATGAACGTGTCCGATACCGCGGTAACCGCTTCGATGCGACCGCATAGATACTGCACCAGGTCAGCACCGTGTGACATGAGATCTCCGATGACACCAGCTCCTGCGCGCTGACGTTCATAACGCCAGGTGAGGGGACTGCGCGGATCGGCAGCATAATCAGCAATTAACCAGCATCGAACATTTGTAATACGTCCGAGCTCACCGGACCGAATCAGGTGTCGCGCCTGCTGAATGGCGGGAGCGTGGCGGTAATTGAAGCCAACTGCGGTAACCAGCTCAGCCTCTTGCGCGGCGACGGCAATATCCTTTGACTCAGCTGCGTCGATACCCATTGGCTTTTCTATCCAGAATGGTTTGCCCGCCGCTGCGGCAGCCAAAGCAATCTCACGATGCAGGTAATTTGGAGCGCAGATCGACACTACGTCAACTGCCGGATCCGCCACTACCCGGCGGTAATCGGCAGATGCTCGCCGATAACCTAGCACATCTGTGGCCCAAGACTGATTCGTTTCTATCGGGTCAGCGCAGTGGACGAGCTGTATGGTGGCTTTCAATTCAGGGAATCTTTCAGCCAGGGCTTTATACGACCTGGTGTGGAGTCGTCCCATCCAGCCGAGACTGACGAGGCCGACACCGACTGTCTGCTTTTCCATCACCTTTGCTCCTTCGCTGATGGCGTGGCAATTACCGAATCCGGTGGCGTAAGAACCGGAATTCGTTCACCTGTGGAATGAGAATAGACACCTTTGTCACAAAGTGCAAGTCCTTTGACCTAACAAATCATTGGCGCGCTCCAAAATCTGGAATACAACGGTATGACTTGTGGAGAACCGATAAACTATTAACAATCTCTCCAAAAACTCACCTTCATGTCACCCTCCCTGAGCCGTAAGGACTTTCATGGAAACACCATTTCAACTGAATGTGACTATTGAGCGAAACAGCGCAATACCGCTGTATCAGCAAATTGCCGAGCCCCTTGAACAGGCCATTATTTCCGGAGAGGTAGCCCCCGGAGAACTTGTGGAGGACGAAATTTCTATGGCCAAGCGCCTCCAAGTTTCTCGCCCTACTGCGCGCCGCGCACTGCAAGAACTCGTCAACCGTGGATTGCTGACCCGTCGCAGAGGCGTAGGCACACGCGTCACCCCGTCACAAATTCATCGGCCTCTTGAACTGAGTTCGCTCAACGATGATCTGATCAAAGCGGGTTTTAATCCAACCACTCGAGTATTGTCTTACGAAATCATTGAAGCTGGCCCGCGCGAAGCTCAACTTCTTAATCTTAGCGAGGGCGACGGAGTCCTTCTCACCACTCGGCTACGAAGCATTGACGGACAGCCACTAGCTATTTTAACCAATCATCTGCCGATCGAACTCGCCCCCGAATGGGGGGAGTTGCAGCGCGATGGCTTATATGACTGCTTAGCCAATCGCGGCATTAAAATTGCCTCGGCAACGCAAGTTATCGGCGCCCGGTCAGCAACATCTCGCGAAGCAGAACTTTTTGGTGAAGATACCCGCGCTCCTTTGCTCACTATGGAACGCACCGCCTATACGGAAGACGGAAAGGTTGTAGAGGTGGGCAATCATGTCTACCGCCCCTCGCTCTATTCTTTCCGTTTCACTGTATTTTCCAATTAGACAGCGTGAGGTAGCTCGCTTTTTGCCCTCTGCGTAGCTGAATTGCCCGTATCAACGGCAATTTCACACTCATTTCGCCAGCCATAATCTATATTTGTCACAACAAAGACTTGACAAACAGCTGACAAGGGCGTTCACTTGGAGTGATGGCAGTGCCGCGGCAACGTTGTAGCGGCATATTCACCACTCACTAGGAGAACCTCATGGAAGAGATTACCCCCACTCCCGGACCGCTTTACGATGCGGTGCAGAACACTCCTACAGCTCTGTGGAATGATTCCTCAGATCTCAACGAGCTCCGTCAGTCCATATCCTTTGGTGCCGTTGGCGCTACGTGTAATCCGGTTATTGCCTACACAACCATCGCCAACAATCCGGAAATCTGGGCCCAGCGCATCCGGGCAATTGCCAATGAACATCCCACCTGGGGTGAATCTGAAATTGGCTGGCAAGCTGTCAAAGATATGTCAGTTGAGGCCGCCAAACTGCTGGAACCGACTTTTGAAAGAGAAAAGGCTCGCAATGGACGTCTGTCGATACAGACCGACCCCCGTTTCCATCGCAATGCCGAGGCCCTTGCCGATCAGGCCGAAGAGTTCCATAATCTCGCTCCCAATATCGTCGTGAAAGTGCCCGCCACCAAAACTGGGATCGAAGCGATTGAAGAAGCCACCTACCGCGGCGTATCAATCAACGTCACGGTGTCGTTCTCCGTACCTCAAGCGGTGCGCTCAGCTGAAGCAATCGAACGTGGCCTCAAGCGCCGCGAAGCGGAAGGTCTTGCCGTCGATAAGATGGGACCCGTTGTCACAATTATGGTTGGACGCCTCGATGATTGGCTCAAGCACGTCGTCGCACGCGATGGCATCTTCATCGATAACTCCGCTCTCGAATGGGCAGGGATTGCGGCCTTCAAGAAGGCGTACGCCATCTTCCAAGAACGTGGTTTCCGTTCGCGTCTGCTCTCGGCAGCATTCCGCAACGTCAACCAGTGGGCGGAATTCCAAGGCGGCGACGTCGTTGTCTCCCCACCATTCAAGTGGCAAAAGCTCATCAATGATTCGGACTACGAGTTTGTTCCGCGGATGGATCATGCCGTAGAGGAAAAATACCTCGAACAACTTCGCCGTATCCCCGACTTCAACCGTGCATACGAAGAAGATGGAATGACCGTTGAAGAGTTCGACAGCTTTGGGCCAACGCGAAAGACGTTACGTCAGTTTCTCCAGGCAGATGCTGATCTGGACGCCCTCGTGCGCGACATTATTGTCCCCGCTCCATAATTCGTGTCGCAGATGACACGACGATCCACCCCCCTCCACCCCTAATTTAAGGAGTACCCATGCTTCGATTTGGAATCATCGGCGCAGGTCGGATCGCGCATGTTCACGCGCGATCAATCAGCCAGCACCCCGCCGCCACGCTCATTGCCATCACCGATCCAGTTGCGGAGGCTGCCAAGAACCTCGCCGAACAGTACAACGCCGATATCGCCACAAATGCCGACGAACTATTCGCAAATCCAGATATTGATGCGATCATCGTATGTTCTCCCACGCCCTTACACATCGAGCATATTGTTGGCGCCACACGCGCCGGCAAAGCTGTGCTGTGCGAAAAGCCTATTGCCATGGAATCCTCAGCACTCACCCCCCTCGACGAAGGGCTTGAAGGCTATGATGCGCGTGTCATGATGGGTTTCAACCGACGCTTCGACCCGAATTTCGCCCGCGCATATGAACTCGTCGACAAGGGTGAAATCGGAGAAGTCGAACAGTTGACAATTATCTCGCGCGATCCGGCTGCACCACCCAAGGAGTATATTGCCGTATCCGGTGGAATCTTTAAAGATATGACAATTCATGACTTCGACATGGCCCGGTTTTTCCTCGGTGACATCAAAGAAGTTACTGCTATAGGTCAGAATCTCGACCCTGAACTGGCATCTACCGGTGACTTTGACGCAGCAATAATCGTGCTGAAGAATGCCGCGGGCAAAGTCGCCACCATTATCAATAATCGTCACTGTGCCACCGGCTATGACCAGCGTCTGGAAGTCTCGGGTCCCAAAGGCTCAATCTTCGCTGACAACGTCCGCGAAACCACCGTCCGCCTATCGCGCGAGCACTTTTCAGATTCTCTCGATCCCTACCTTGACTTCTTCCTCGAACGCTACGAAGCCGCGTACTATCGCGAACTCGACACCTTTATTCGAGCCGTGGAAGAAACCGGTGATTACACTCCGTCAATCGCCGACGGCATTGCCGCCCTCACCATCGCTGAAGCTGCCGCGGAAAGCGCCAAGACCGGGGCTACTGTCAGCCTTTAACCAGCAAAGGAGAAAACCATGAAAATCGCCGGTGCCCCCATATCCTGGGGCGTATGCGAAGTCCCCGGCTGGGGATACCAAATGTCACCAGAGCGCGTCCTGCAAGAAATGAAGGACATGGGTCTGACCGCCACTGAGTTTGGCCCTCAAGGCTGGCTTCCGATCGAACCCGAAGCACGCGCCAAAGCCGTGTCACAGTTCGACCTCCAACCCGTGGGATCATTCTTCCTGGCCATCATGCATGACCCCGACTACGATCCGATCCCCGATGTCAAGAAGGAACTCGAAGCATTCAAAGTCGCCGGAGGTAGCTATCTCGTGCTTGCCGCTGACTCAGGTCAGGACGGGTATGACGATCGTCCGGTTCTTGACGAAACCGGATGGACAACCCTGTTTAATAACCTCTCGCGTATTCGCTCGGTGTGTGAAGAAGCCGGAGTGAAAGCCTGCATCCACCCGCACTGGGGCACGATGGTACAGAATGTCGATGAGGTCGAACGCGTCCTCGATAACTCGACAGTTGGTCTGTGTCTCGATACCGGACACCTGGCTGCCGGTGGTGCAGACGTGGTCGCACTAACACAGAAGTACGCTGACCGAGTTGACATCGTTCACGCTAAAGACGTCCACAAGGAAATGACCGACAAGCTCCTGCCGGGCGAACTCACCTGGTCAGAGGGCGTCAAGGGTGGTATGTTCGCTCCGATTGGGGAGGGCGACATCGACTTCCCCGCCATCGTCAAGGCACTCAATGAGGCTGGCTTCGACGGATATTACGTGCTCGAACAGGACATTATGCTCGACGAGGAGCCTCCTGCTGACGGCGGCCCCCGAGCCAATGCGCAGAAGTCCTTCGAGGCTTTGAGCGCACTCGCCTGATTCCTCATATCGTGGGCCGGACTAGCTTCAGTCCGGCCCACCATGACATTTTTGGATGCAGCTGATTAAGAGCGCTTAAAACGCAGCCGGTTAGCATTTCTTCGATCAAGCCAAATCTTGAAACCTTCAAGCGCAAATGTGGCAAGAATTAGCGCAACGATAATAAGAATGACATGAGCTGGATAGTGTCTGCCATGCAATCCGAAATACACATACGGGGCCATGAAGGTCACAATAGTAACAACCATTCCGAAAACTCGCATACGAAATCGCGCCGCCGTAACCATAGTGAGCACACCCCAGGTATAGGGAATAGCGGTAATGAGGTCAATCGCCCAGAGCATAACCAGCGAACCCTCGAATTCTTTAATAAAGGTCACCGGTAACACTCGCAAGGCCGAATAAATAAGGACAACGAGATAGGCAAGAAACTTCGGATTTGTCATCAACCGAGTAAATCGCGTGCGTTGCACGACAGGGATGCCTAGCCCCATGAGTTCGTTATAGACGCGAGTTGAAAGCACCAAACCATCAACACCGTGGAGCGCTCCTCGCAGAAACTCAATATCACGCGGAGTTTTGCGTTCAACAAGGAAATCCATGAGATCAACCGGAGCCACCCCGATGGGGATAACTTCTTTACCCCTCACAATTTGCCGCGGCCCAAGTTCTCGCAAAACATCGGGCGATAGCCACTGTTCCCATTCCGCGCGTTCCTTTTCATCCATCGACATGAGCCACAGACGTTCGCGTTTGCGCACCGAATCACGTAAGCGAAGCATGAGCGTTTCTTGCACATCCTGAGACTCCAAATCGCTGAGAGCCGGAAACTCTCGAACCATTCGATCTCGCAGGTCGGCTAAACGATCGAAACCAGCCGCTAATCGCACGGCCTGCGCATCAAGCGCGTAGTCGTCTCCAAAGGACAGATCGAGAGATAGATTCACAACCTCAGCTTAATCAATAGCTACCGAAACTCGCTGATGAAAGAACTTTAATGGGGCCTTAGGCTTATCGGCTGGTAGCCTTCGGTCTACTTTTCGTTCAGATATCGGCCACTCGCCAACACAAGGGTTTCCGATCTGTCACAGGTGTGTTTATGCTTGACCGATTCATGACCCATGCGGAAGTAGAACAGTGACAGTCCTTGACCCAGCCCCAAAGCCTGATCGCGACTGGCCCCTCAAAAACTATGTGGCGGCCTGGAGTGTCCACGCCCTCACTCTCACCGGAGTCATCTGGCTCCTATTCGCTACCCACGCGCTCCATTACGGCCATTACAAAATGATGTGGATGTGGCTTGGTATTTCTCTGATAGTCGACACGATCGACGGTCCACTGGCACGTAAAGCGCGGGTAACAGAAGTCATTCCCTGGTTCTCTGGGGTGATGATGGATAATGTCGTCGACTATATGACGTGGACTCTGGTACCGACGCTTTTCATGCTCTCCGCCCTCCCTCTCGGTCCGCGGCCACTTCCGATGGTTGCCGCAAGTATGATTCTTGTATCCTCCATGTTCTGCTACGCAAATACGAAGATGAAGTCCTCCGACTGGTACTTCGTTGGATTTCCAGCGGCATGGAATATTATCGCCGTTGTCCTATGGCTGTTCCAGTTCGGATCCATCATTAACTGGATTGTCATCATTATCTTCACAATTCTTGCCCTCGTGCCGTGGAAGTGGGTGCACCCGTTCCGCGTGGAACACCTGCGCGTTCTTAACGCGAGCGCCGCTATTACCTGGGTGGTTACCACCGCGCTGTGGGTGGCGTTCTATCCGGCCGATCCGCGATGGATCCTCATTCCCTGGGGTTTATCGGGCGCGTGGATCCTCATCGCCGGAGCGATCCGGACGTGGCGAGGACGCCCGGACTTCGCCGAATAGCTGCCGGTTAGGCCTAGTTAATTACGAGAAATATGATGACGGCAACTACGAGCACCGCAGTGACTGCAGCGCCCACTAGTCGCATATTGTCGCGAAACATTCCATTCTCCCCGTTTCCTGCCATTGCGGTCACTTCCGATTAACAGTCACCCCTACCAGGGAATCTACAGTAAAACCGGCACTATTTTAATGGCAATAACCGATAGTCTGAAGGTCCGGTAACCAAGAGGGAAGTTCTTTATGTTTCTGGCACTGCGCGAAATCAGACATTCTCCCGCTCGTTTTATTCTCATTACAACTGTCGTTTTTCTCGTCAGTTACCTCACCTATTTCCTCACCGGTCTCGCCTTCGGTCTCGCATCTTCATATACGGAAGCCATCGACCAATGGGACGTGCGTTCAGTCGTCCTGCAAAAGAACGCGAACGGCAACTCCTTAGCTTCACGTATCTCCACTGAAACCCTTGAGCAAATCGATATGGACGAGGGCGAAAAACTTCTACTCATGCCCACCGTCATTAACCTTCCAGATGCGGAGGAAAATGAGGATCCACGCAAGAGCATTTTTGTTTTCGGTCTCGATATGGACGGCCCATTAGCTCCCGACGTGGCCGAGGGCGATTTTCCTGCCAATCAACATGACATCCTTTTGGATGGAAGTCTCCGTGCTCACGGTTTTCAAATCGGTGACACGCTCAGTTTGCCGGAGTTCGACACGCGGTGGACGATTTCAGGTTTCACCGAAGGGACGCGCTTTCAGGCTTCCCCCACGGTTCTGCTGACCGTTGAACAGTACCGAGAGATTCTACTTCCCGAACTCATGCCTAATCCCGAAGCGCTGGGAGCCAATATCCTCCTGCTACCGACTACCGCGAAAAACGAAGACGTCTACACCGATCGTGATCTGGAAGTCATGTCACTCGATGAATTCATCGGAGAGTTGCCCGGCTACAATGCGCAGGTACTGACGTTCAGTCTTATGATCGGATCGCTGATCATCATCATTTCTTTTGTGCTCGGTATCTTTGTTTACGTCCTCACCCTGCAGAAGAAAAATATCTTCGGAATTATGAAAGCTCAGGGGGTGCGCACTAGCTACATCGTCATATCGGGTGCGATTCAAACGCTTTTACTTACCGCAACTGGACTATTTCTCGGCTTAATACTCACCGCTATCACCGCGGTATTCCTTCCCGAAACGGTTCCCTTCCGTATTGAACCAATACTGTACGGGGCGGTGACAGGGGCGTTTCTTCTGTTCACGCTTGTTGGTGGGCTCTTCCCCATTCGCGCCATCTCACGCATCGATCCGATTAAGGCGATTGACTAATGATTGAGTTAAAGAAAGTACGCAAAACCTTCACTCAGGGTCGGGAAAAAATCTACGCCCTCAAGGATACTGATTTCGTTGCCAACCGCGGTGAGTTCGTCGCTATTATTGGTCCATCGGGTTCGGGGAAATCTACTTTTCTCACCATTGTTGGTGGCTTACAAACCCCGACCAGTGGAGAGGTCACGCTCGACGGTATCCGCATCGATCGGGCCAATGCGAAAGAGCTGTCTCGCATACGGTTTGAAAAACTCGGTTTTATTCTCCAAGCTTCCGCCCTAGTCCCGTTCCTCACGGTCGAAGAACAGCTGGCATTCCACTTTAAAGTGGCTCGCACTACCGTCGACCGCGAGCGCCATCGCGCCCTCCTGGACGAACTTGGCCTACTTGACCTAGCGAAGAAGTACCCGGCGGATTTATCGGGAGGCGAACGTCAACGAGTGGCAATCGCAACTTCACTGGTTCACGAACCGGATGTTATTTTGGCCGATGAGCCCACTGCCTCCCTCGATACTGATCGTGCCTTTGAAATTGTGGCGATTTTGCGCGACCTCACCCATGAAAAGAACAAGACGACGATTATGGTGACCCACGATCAGCGCCTGCTGGACTACTGCGACAGAGTGTACGAAATCCGGGATGGAGTCCTCAGCGAACAGACTGATTGGTAGAAGCACTTCCCCGGTAGTTCCTGCACTTTGTCCCTTCAGGGCTCGAATATGGGATCGCGATACGGCGGGGAAGGTATGGACAGTTTGAGTCAGTAGCCAACGGGCCTCGATTAACTGCCAGAGCGGCTGTGTCTGGTTGCCACTGCCTGTCCCCCGCTTTCGACTCGCGTCTAGCAGAGGAATCTGACATCCGTCAGAAGTAGCGTTGAAATTACGTTTGACGTTGCTGGAAAGCTATCACGAGCTTTCGTTTATTTCCCTGCCCAGGCAAGAAATTCCTGTGCTGAATACACGGGCTTGCCCCATTTGGCGGCTTTTTTCGCCTTGCCCGACATGGTGGTGACATCGGCGGCAATGAGGACATCGCACCGTGTTTTTGTCACGTTCGCCACCGGGGAGAGGCCGCTTTGGCGGGCGACATCCTCCATATCGGCGCGCTCCCAGCACTTCCCGCGGTAGTCGACGGTGCCGGTAAAACACACTCGCGTGCCTTCGTTCAGTACCTGGTCAATAGGGAGTTGAGACTCGGCGGAGGCGAACTCAACTTCCACGCCGAAGTGATCGTTGAAAGCAGAGAGGATCTCTTCCGTGCGCGGCGCCAATCGCTGGCCACGCAGTTTCTCGGAAAGAATAGCGGCAATGGTGTCTTCATCGCCATCGGGTTCGGGGAGCGCGCCGTCGCCCGCCCACAGGCGCGACAGCGTAGCGCTGGCAGCATGAGAATCGGCATCCAGAGTTTCGAGGTGGCGGGTAAGGAAGTAGGCGTGGCGCGGCTGCTCAACCGGTTCATAGGGCACGGCCGATTCATCCGGTGTAATTCGTGCAAAGACTCGCCGCAGGGAGTGTGCCCGGGCGCGAACGTCACTGTCGTTTTGTTCCTCGCTTTCCTCCGGCGTGAGGTCAGCCGGATCGATATTGATGAAGTTTTCAAACGGGGCGATAATCCCATGGCGCTTGAGCTCAGTGTCGAGTACACCGACCGCATTGTCGCCGTCGAGGGCGATAATGGCATGCCCCGCGATGCGCTCTTCGATTACCGGCCACAGCTGCGCGAGTGTGGGGGCGAGTTGCAGATCCGCGGCCGACAGACCGTACCTGGTAGCTGCGTCGCCAATATCGCGGGTTGGATTAACCAGCGAGGTGAATACTGTTCCATTCTCGAACTCGATGGCAATCTCAATGGGACGAATGAATCCATCGGCCTCCCCAACGACGAGAGATGAGAGCACGCACGTGTCCGTGGTGCGGGTTGGCGCGGTTTCAGCGAGAAAACGGCGCACCCGGTAGTCAACCTTGACGTGACGCGGTTCCACATGACGTTTGAGAACGAGGCCGTCGAGGGAGACGCACCTCGACAAAGCAACATATAGTTGGCCGGTGGCGAAGGTGCCCCCGGTGAGGTCAATCACCGCTCGCTGCAGGGTTTGCCCCTGCGATTTGTGAATGGTGATGGCCCACGCGAGCTTAAACGGTAACTGTCGAAATGTGCCGATCACTTCATGGACGAGGTTTCCCCCAGAGACCACTGGACGGGTGATTTCCCAGGTGTGCGGCTCGATTGTCACCGTGCTGCCGTCTCTTAGCTCAGCCGTTACCAGGTAGTCGCCCTCATCGACGTCGACATCAATAATGCGGCCGATTGAACCGTTCACCCACCGATCTGACGGATCATTGTTGAGGAGCATAATCTGGGCTCCGACCTTAAAAGTCAGTTCATCGGCGGTGGGCGCATCGAATGCGTCGCCGGTCCCAGTGCGCTCGGCGACCGAGCAGAATTCTTCGCCCTCGAGAAGGGCTAAGTGTTGTTTATTTCGGGAATGGGCGATCCGGTTTGTTCCCGCAAGCGTAAGCCAAAACTCGCCCTCTGGCGCAACAAACTCAGCATCGGTTTGCCGATTAAGCCGGCGGTTAATGGCGGTCGTCATGCGGCCGTCGCGAATGGCGTTAAGCATGTCGGTCAGCGCCGCATCACCGAGTTGGCGAAACACCTTGGTCAGTTGCACCGTGGGAAACGCCGCGCGGTCATAGGCGTTGGCGGAGAAGAAATAGGGGGAGTCGTAGACGGTGCGGAAGTATTCGGCCTCGCTGTCCACCACCACCGGAGGGAGTTGGTAGAGATCGCCAACCAGCACCATTTGGACGCCGCCAAAGGGCTTGGTCGGCTCCGGCCCATAGCGTTCAAGTGCGGCCACAACGCAGTCAAACAGGTCGGCGCGTACCATCGACACTTCGTCAATAATGAGCGTGTCGAGTTTGCCGATTGTGCGACTAAATCTGGCCGGCTTAACGCGACCGGCGCGAATATCGTCCGGGGTGACTCCAACGGGGAATGAAAACAGGCGGTGCAAGGTGTATCCATCGACATTGAGTGCGGCAATGCCGGTGGGTGCGGCGACAATAACGTTGCGGTCCGTACCTTCCATATAGTGCCGAATGAGGGTCGATTTACCGGTTCCCGCTTTGCCCGTGAGGAAAAGGTTACGTCCGTCGTTGAGGAGGTCGAGGGCGCGGCGAAACTCCGGGGTCAGTTCGATGGACATGGCTCTAGTATGGCGTATCTGGTCTCAGACAGGATAAGAGTTATCCTGTCGACACCCTGTGGATAACTTTAGGATAAGAGTTATCCTTATTCATCCAATCCGCGTGAAACATTACGCTCACCAACTATGAAAGAGTCCGCCATGGGAGCCTATGAATCCCTTTACTGGGAAGGAAATCTGGGAGCGCCCTCCACACGGTGCTCATGCGCCGCGGCCTCCAAAAAGCTGCTTTCATGCCAATATCGGTTGCCCTTCACACGCGATCGAAAGAATACGTCGCCGGTCTTACCGCATTCCGGCATCTTGCCTCGGCTGGAACCCGTGAAGCGCGAGATGGTATTAACTACTGGCTCGATGTTTTTCTTGCGGCGTGCGATGTAGCTCTGACCCACGGCGAACTCATGCTGGGGGATATTCGACAGTTGACTCGGCAGTGGAAAGAACAGCACGAAGAGCATTACGGGAGGACGCATACTCGCCGGATTCGTAGTGACGCGGCCAGCGTCAGGCTAAGAAACGGACTCGTTGAGCGGCCAACCTTTACCATTGAATCCGCACAAGAATACTTGGCCGTCAACGGTCAAAGCACAAAGAATGCTATTTCTGAACTCGAAGATGCCCAGATCGTTCGTCGGATCAACGTTGGCCCCGGATTGCACGGCTGGTATCAGCCTGAGCTATTCGACCTCATCAATGAAGGCGAACGCGCGCTTGCATCAACGCAGTGGAATACCGTCCTGTCGCCTCCGCGCAGAGCAGTGCCCGCGCCGCCGACGAAACGCTAGGCAGAGCTCGTTTCACCTATCCGTTACATTACTGAGGTGGATAATCGCTTCATTCGCCTGTGGCTGTCATCCACCAGTTCTGAGATTGCAGTTCGGGCGTTGCCGTTTATCCTCGGTCTGGGGTGGCGCATGACTTGTGGAGTGCCTCCACTCTCGGCTGGATTCTCGGGGTGAGAACCGTTGGCTTTGTTATTGCCGTCCCCATTGGTGGAGTGCTAGCGGATCAGATGTCTCGCTCGCGGGTGACTTTCCTATCTGGCACGCTGGCCACCATCGCCACGGTTATGCTCGCCCACCGATACCGAAACTCTCAAACTGGACGGGCTTATGAGCTCCAGCAGGAAAGCTCTAACAATCCTGTGTTCTCTATGGGCAGTAAACCATCATCGAGCCCCTTGAGTTGACTATAAACTCTCCGTAGCTCCCCTCGATCTGGCAGATACCGGCTTCCCGCGGCCTTCTCAAGAATCGTAACTGTATTAACCGCACATCCGTTGAATGGTTACCGCTAAGTCAGCAGTCACCTCATCGGATAACACGTCGACGTACTTTGGCAATAGTTTTTGCAATACTCGTCGTGCTGGCTCAAAACGACGATCGCAATTGGCCTTATGTAGAATTTCATTTCGAACAGTTTCGGGAATGCTGATTGGACCAAGCACACTAATGAGCAACCGTTCTCGGTGCGAGGCCAAGAAATTCAACCCGGGCCCTGCATCCACGACTCCCGCTACCCTCCGGCTAACGCCTCCAGTAACGCATCGTCGTGGCTGGCAATAATGACGCCACATCCGTGTTCAGCGAGGGCGTGCAAAACACCGGCAACGGTGGCCGTAGAGATCGGGTCAAGATGCGCGGTTGGTTCATCAGCGAGGACGTAGCGGGGTTGCGCCACCAGCAGACGGGCAACGCAGGCGCGTTGCAACTGACCCCCTGATACTTCATGAGGCAAGCGTCCAAGTAGCTCCTCACCCACACCGGTACGCTCACACGCTTGTTTGACAAGCACCTCCTGCTGCGGGTGGTCGAGCCGTCTGGCTCGCAGGGGTTGAGCAATCATACGCCGCAAGGTCATATGCGGATCGGTGGCAAGCACCGAGTTCTGCTCGATGAGGGCAACCCGCGGTATCGGTTCCGTCATGGCAACGCCCTCGGAACTATCGACGAACACACGCCCATCCAGACTGTATCGACCGGTCACGAGCGCGGTGGGCGGTAACTGTCCGGCTAAGGCGCGCAAAATGGTGGTTTTACCGCTACCGGATACTCCTTTCAAACCGAGGATTATTCCTCGGCTAACCGCGAAAGTAACGCCCTCGACAACGGGTACGTCGTGGTACGTGATCGACAAGTCATCAACACGTAACGTCATTTTCCACCTCCCAACCGGTCGGTAAAAGAATGCCCGGGATCGAGATTGAACAAAGACGGCGGACTACCCGGCACTGCGATCAATCCGGTATCCGCGCGCGCCTGACGCAGGGCACGTCCGTAGGCCGACTGGGGATCGCGAGCTATGCGCGCGGCCGAACCCGTTTCAACGATCCTACCTGCGTACATTAGCGCAATATCGTCAGCAAACACTTCCGCCATTTCCAACGCGTGAGTGATTGCTAATACGGCGGTGCCGCTCGCGGTGAGCTCCCGTAGCAATGACCACAAATCGGCCGCCAACTCGGGATCCAGACCTGCCGTCGGCTCATCCACTACCAACACTCGCGGCGACCCCACCATGCCGAGAGCAAGGTTGATGCGCTGAGCCATTCCACCAGAGAGCTGATGGGGGTAGAGGTTTTCCACCCCTGGATCGAGGTGAACGCGAGCCAATAGCCGGGCTCGCGCCGCTTGATTCGCTTCTAAGCCCCGCGCACTCAGCACCTGTTCAAGATGAGTTTTCACCGTGCGCACACGGTTGAGACAGTGGGCGCCGCCTTGCGGCACAACGGAGACCAGTTGCCCGCGCACCTGCAGCCACTGCTTATCCGTCAGATTAACCAAATCGAGTATCTGACCATCGCGGCAGAGCCACACGTAACCGCTGATTCGGGTATCGGGTGACAAAACACCTGCCAACACGTTAGCCAGGGTCGATTTGCCGCACCCGGACTCACCCACCAGGGCGAGGACGCGCCCGGCCTCCACGCTTAGATTCACCCCGGTAGCCGCATGAATCCAGCCCTTCTGTGTACCGAGCTGGGCGGGAATCCGGACGGAAACCCCATCGATAACGAGAGGATGTCGTTCACTAGCCAACCGACTGCTGTCAGATTCGGCCTTATCCGCCGCCGCGTCCTCCACCCACTCGGGTGTCGACTCTTCGCGCGTGGACAATGTCCGCAAGGTGGCGAGGATGAGGAGAGTGAACACCACCAGCACAACCGAGGGCGCCAGCCACGTCCACCACGCGCCCAGTAGCAGATCAGTCTGCGCATCCCCGATGAGGGTGCCCAGTGACGCCCTCTGCGGAGGCAGCCCCAGACCAAGGAAGGACAGCACCGACTCGTGCCAGACCGCGTGCGGCGTCAGCAATGCAATCGAGACAATCACCTGGCGGCGGGCTTCGGGCCAGAAATGCTCGCGGGCCACCAGCCACCGACTGGCCCCAAAGCTATAGGCCTGGGCAACGTAGCGCGAGGAGCGGATGGCTATAGTCTGGGCGCGAATCAACCGCGCCACCAAAGTCCAGTGAGTCAGCGCAATGGCGGCGACAATGGCAGTGAGGGATCCTCGCCAGGTGGCGGCAATGATGATGGTCACCAGGATATGCGGCACCGCGGCCACCGCATCTGTTAAGCGCATGAGTACACTGTCGACGCGCGGACGGGCCAACGCCGCAATAACCCCAACGGCAGTTCCAATCGCGGTTGCCACCACTGCTGACATCAGTGCCATGAGGATGGAGATCTGCAGTCCCTGCGCCACTCGCACGGCCAGATCCATGCCGTAGTGGTCGGTACCAAAAATATGGGAGGAGGACGGGGCCGATAGCGCCGAGGCGAAATCCGTCGTCGTTTCCCCGTACCACACCGGGTAGAGCACAGCCCAAACTATCACTAAAACAGTCAGAGCCAAGGGAAGATAGGCTCGCCGATTAATCGACAGAAATCCGTCGTTATGCATTGACTTCCACCTGCGGATCAAGGAGGACGTGGAGCACATCGGCTAACCACATGCCAGCAATCACGGCGGCGGTAGTCAGGCCGGTTAGTACCGCCAGTAGCGGCATATCGGCGGCGAGGGCGGCCTCGGTGAGTGCTCCTGCCAGACCCGGCCAGGAAAACACGGTTTCAACGATAACGGCACCCACCACGAACTCCGGTAGTCGCGACCCCAGTAGCGCAAGTGCCGGAGGGACCGCGAGCGGGAAGACGTGGGAGCGCACAATTATCCGAGGTGAAAGCCCGCGCATGCGCGCCGCCATCACGGCGGGGCTACGTACCGCACCGATCACGCTCTCGCGCACTCCGAGCACCAGCCACGGAATTTGCGTCAGAGCAAATAGTAGCGCCGGAAGCACCAGGTGCCGGACAACCGACGCAACTGTGGGTGACTGCCCCGGTGGTGAAACACCTGCCGCCGGTAGCACCGGATAGGCCACCGCGAATACGAATACCGCGCCTACGGCCAACACAAAGGGCGGGACCGACTGCACAATGGAGACCAGCACAGTGGCCGCCCGATCAACTATCGAGCCGGGTCGCAATCCCGAATAGATGCCGAGCACCATCGAAACGGCCACCCCCAGCGAAATAGCCACCGCTCCGAGTAGAAGCGTCCACGGCAACCGCTCCCACACCACCTCCGTCACCGGCCGGTGATAGATCAGAGACTGACCGAGGTCGCCGCGCATAAAGCCCGACAACCAATCCCACCAGGCTTGCCACCACGGCGCATCGAGGCCGAGGGCATGGCGCACTTCGTCGCGCTGCTCATCCTCCATATGCTGGTAGCGCAGTCCCAAGTATTTGCGCAGAGGATCCATGGGGCTGAGCGACAAGAGCGCAAACGTCACCGCCGTGACAATAAAAGTCACAACGATACCGAGAATAAACCTTCGCCACGTGAGTTGCCACGCCGCCAGCCACCGATTGAGTCGAGGTGGTGGCGCGGCCTCACGGGTGGGTAGCTCAATTATTTGTGCCACTGTCCGATATTCCACCACGGGCCCCAGGAGACACCGTGAGAGTGGGGCTCTAGCACGGGTTGCTTCCCCTGCCACTCATTCGTCTGTTCCACATAGGTGTGGTGCAAGAAGACCAGGATCAGGTAGGACGGCTCGGCTAGGTATTTCTCGAGTCCTTCGCGGTACATGGCGGCACGCTGATCGAGATTAGATTCTCGGCGAGCGCCCTCAAGAATCTCGTCGAGACCCGGAACTGACGATCCGGTGGGATTGTCATAGACATCGGAACCTTCGGTGCGCGAGTGGAGTGCCCCGTACAGTTGGGTGTCAATCGAATACGGCTGGTCACCTCCGCCATACATGGCAGCTATCGACGGTAGTTTCTCGGTCACTGCGTCCCAGTCGCTGTGATCAATCGTCGTTTCGATGCCGAGGGCGTTGAGGTTTTCCGCTACCGCGAAAGTCAGATCCTTGCGTAACTGGTCGCCAGCGGGATACCACAGTTCAAGCGCTGCGATGTTGCCATCTTTGACTCGCTTTCCGTCCTCTAGTATCCAACCGGCCTCGTCAAGCAGACTTGCTGCTTTATCGGGATCGTAGCTAAAGATTTCCTCCGGTACGACCGTCCCGTAGGCTGCATTCACCGGGGTGTATCCGGGTTCGCCGTAGCCGAGCAGAACGTCTTTCACCAGGGCCTCACGGTCAATCGCATAGTTGAGGGCGAGGCGTACCTTCGCTTCGGCGGTAAAGGGATTATCGAGCGGGAGGGTGAGGCCGCGCCAATCCACCGTGTGATTCGAGGCGACGGTGAACCCTTCTTTTTGGGCGAACGTGGTGGCGAGGGCGGGAGCCAACTGGGTACCGTTCACGTCACCGGAGGACAACCGCTGAGCTCGAGCGGTGTCATCGGGAACTGAAATGATGGTTACCTCGGTGACTTCCGGGGTGTCGTGCCACCCGTCCTCGCGGGCGATGAAAGTGGCTTCATCCGATCCCATGGATTTCAGCACGTAAGGTCCCGTTCCCACTGGCTCGGTGTTGATAGCCCATTCGGTGACCGGCTTGGATTCCATTGATGTCGCCGGGGCAATTCCCACAAGCATGCGTGCCGGTAGGTCGGCATAGGAGTAGTTGAGGCTAAAGACGACCGTGTGATCATCCGGTGCGCTCACCTCCTTGATCATCTCGTAGCCTGCGGCCATAGGGCTGGCCGTTACCGGGTCGAGGATCGCCTGGTAGGTGGCCACCACGTCAGCGGCGGTAAATGGTGAGCCGTCGGAGAAGGTGACACCTTCGCGCAGTTGAACCGTCCATTCGCTCATATCGTCGTTGGGTTCTGGGTCGCTCGCTGCCAGAGCCGGATTGAGCTCGGGCAAATCTGACTCCCCCGCCGGTGCTGGCACAAGTAATCCGTCGTAGAGCGGGCTAGTGCCCAGCTCGCCATATCCGGCAATCGGGTTGAAGTGATCAATCGGCTGCTGGTCTGCGAGCACAATAGAGGTGGGATAGTCATCCGCCGCCTCCGAGGCTTTACCCGGCTCCGATTCGGAGGCGGATGGGCTACAGCCAATCAGTAAAAATGCAGTACACGCAGCTAGTGAAAATAAACGGCGCATTATGCGTCCTTTCATATGAAATGGAGGAGAGATACGCATGAAAGCGGGTTGCGTGTCTTTGGTTTGGTTCCCGGCTTGCGCCGGGAACCATGGTGTTTGGACTAGATAGTCCTCCAGGTCGGTTGTTCTGGCAGAAGGGCTTCGAACTCAGCGACGAGTGAGTCCATGTACTCGCCGCGGTACGTTCCTTCTAAGAACTTGGGCAATGCTTCTTCGCGGAATCGCTTCCACGATTCGGCCTCTTGCCCGGGATTAATTGGATAGTAGAGCACACCTTCACTAAAGGCGGAATCGCGATCTCCCGGCGCATCACCGATCAGCATAATGTGGTCGTCATCGTATTTGCCCTTGGCGGCGTAGCGCACATGTTCAGCTTTCGAACCCATTTCCTGTCCGGCAATCACCTTCATATATTTGGCCAGGTCATGTTCGTTCCATTCTCGCTCGAGAGCTTCGATAGGAGTAGCTGAAACGGTCATACAATCGGCGTGCGGTTCTAAGGCTTCAAACGCCTCGCGCACGCCGGGAAACGGTGCGCAGCCATGAACCATCCACGCGATGAGTTCATTCACACCGTTGCCCCATTCGATGCACTGTTCGATTTCCTCCGAAGGGTTCTCCTTGGCGAAGGCGGCGATGCCTGAATCCGAGCGAGGATATCCCGAATCAAGGAATTTCTTTAGCTCTTTCCCTGCGGGAATGTTCACTCCGCGTTCGAGCACTTCGGGGCGTTGTCGCAACAGATCGAATAAGCGGTTGAGCGCCACCCATCGGTTCTGCCCGCGGGTCGTGGAGTGGAGGTTGACAAATAGCGCCGTCTCTCGCACCAGGGTCGAGGCAGCCTGCAGATTCCAGTACTTGATATAGGACGGGGTGAAGCACTCTTGATGCTTAATATCCATTGCATCCATTGCGCACCCATCGGAATCGATGCCAACAAAGAATTCCTTGGTGGGCTTGAACTCAGCGAGCACGCGGGCCCGCTCTGGCATATCAGACATGGATTCTCCTTACAGGTAGGCGTCGTCTTTACCGCAGTAGGGATCAACTGGTGAAACACCGCGGAAATCGGACTTGCCCTCAAGCTTGTCGATGAGCGCTTCGAGGGTGAACGGCTTGTCGTCGTAAGTGTTGATGTAGGTCTTTACTTGCGGGACGTCGACGAGGTCGTAGGGGCTGGCAGTTGACACGTAAATGGTCGGGATTTCGTAGACGTACCAGGGAATGTCAACGGTGCCCTTGGTGGCCGGCCACATCACTCGCTCGGTTGGTTGCATCATGCCTTCAATCTTGGCAACGAGCAGAATGAGGTCGTAGTTGTCCGTCAGATTCGAGATGGGAGCCTTGCCGGCATATACATCGCGAACCACTTGCGCCTGCTCTTCAGGCGGTAGTTTTGTCAGTTTTTCAAATACTGATTCGTGGACGGTAACCTCGTATCCGCGTTCCTTCAGCATATCGGCGACGACCTCAGCCGGATGCTTTACGGGTTTGCCGCCGCTGAAGGCAACTGCAATTGGATTTGGCGGACCGGAAACCGGTACCACCAGAACTCGCTTGTAGCGATCGGGAGTTATCGGAAGATTTTCGGGTTGTTTGTTCTTCACCAAAGTGATGGCATCTTCAGAAAGTTTGGGAGCAACTGCCTTCGCTTCGTCAAGACCGATAAGTTTCATGGCTTCTTCCTTGGGCGGAAGAATCGCTTCGCGGTCAGTGGAATGCAGACGCAGACGAGCTTTCAGTCCTAGTATGCGCTCGAGGGCGTCGTGCAGACGCTCTTCGCTGATGCGCCCGTCCCGGTATCCTTCCATCATCCATTCGAAGTCTTCGTCTGGATCATTGAAGAACAGGAAGAGATCGCATCCGGCAGCGATTGCTTGGGGCAGTATGTCGCGCCGCGGCATAGCTCCTGTCAGTCCCACCATGTGGGAGGCATCGGTAACGACAAGACCGTTGAATCCGAGTTTGCCACGGAGCAGGTCAGTGATGATTTCCTTGCTGAGCGTGGCGGGTAACAGATCATCACGAGTCATATCCGGGTTGAAGTGCTTTTGATAGGCGGGAAGCATAATGTGTCCGGCCATAATGGATGGTAATCCTGCATCAATAAGACCGGAGTAGACCTTGCCAAAGGTCTCATCCCACTCTTCACACGAGTACGAGTTAATGGATGCCGACAGGTGCTGGTCACGCTCATCAATGCCGTCGCCGGGGAAATGTTTAGCGGCTGGCAGAATACCGGATTCCATAATGCCGCGCATATACGCTTTCGACATGTCGAGTACTAGCTCGGGGTCGGAGCCGAACGACCGGTTAGAAATAATGGGGTTTCGCCAGTTACGCATAATGTCCACGATCGGGGCGAAGGACCAGTTACACCCAATGGCCGAGGCTTCAATACCCGAAACGCGACCCATGTGGTAGGCCCATTCGGAATTATTTGACGCACCGATTTTTACTTCGTGTCCCACGTAGGTTCCGTCTGTACAGGCTCCGTTACCACCGGATTCGGTATTGGCTGCTATAAGCAACGGAATCTTCGACTTGGTTTGCAGAATATAGTTTTGATCCCACACTTCTTCTGCCGTGCCGGGATTGTAGCGCACCGCACCAATATGGTAGTTATCAAGAATTTCGGTCAGGTATTCTTCGGTTCGCTCCGCACCCATATTGACGAAGAGCTGACCAATCTTTTCTTCGTCAGTCATATTCGCGATGGTATCGCGTACCCACGCGATAGCCGCGTCATCCAAATTAAATGGTTGTGCCGAGAGATCAACCATATCGCACTCTCCTTTGGGGCATATTTCACTCATTCCTAGATAAGCAAAGTTCAG
Source organism: Actinomycetaceae bacterium (assembly GCA_030537795.1). Taxonomy (GTDB): domain Bacteria; phylum Actinomycetota; class Actinomycetes; order Actinomycetales; family Actinomycetaceae; genus Gleimia. The sequence goes on along the minus strand of JAUNVE010000018.1, from coordinate 8,530 downwards.
CCACGTTTTTGCTGAATTGCCTGATGTTGCCGACGCCACAGTTGGAAAATCAACGATACGATTGTTAAAGCTACGCAAATTATGGCAATCGGTTGCCAAAATTCGCATCAGGCATCACGCTTAAAATAAACCATACTTATTACAAAGGAGTACGCATGACCATCGAAAAACCCGCTCCTGCAAGTGCGGATATCGGAGTTACAGGAATGGGCGTTATGGGATCGAACCTCGCCCGTAACTTTGCACGTAATGGCAACCGCGTCGCCATTCACAACAGGACGGTCGCCAAAACGGAAGCCGTCATGGAAAAATACGGTGAGGAAGCCGATTTCATCCCCTGTGAATCTCTCGACGACTTTATCTCCGCCCTCACACCTCCGCGTTGCGCGATTATTATGGTGAAAGCCGGGGCCGCAACCGATGCGGTGATCGAGGAACTCGCCTCCCGGATGGATGAGGGCGACATTATTGTCGACTGCGGTAACTCCCTATTCTCCGATACACGTCGTCGCGAAGCAGCTTTACGCGAACGCGGCCTCCACTTCGTCGGATGCGGCGTTTCCGGCGGCGAAGAGGGCGCCCTGTGGGGTCCGTCCATCATGCCGGGCGGCTCTCCCGACTCCTATAAGCGTCTGGGCCCTATGCTCGAATCGATTTCGGCAAAAGTTGACGGCGAACCCTGTTGCACCCATGTCGGTGCAGACGGCGCCGGTCACTTTGTCAAAATGGTCCACAACGGCATCGAATATGCGGACATGCAGGTAATCGGTGAAGCCTACGACTTACTGCGCCGCGCTCTCGGCCTCAGTCCCGCAGAAATCGCCGATATCTTTGCCGAATGGAATCGTGGCGAACTCGACTCCTACCTGATGGAAATCTCCGTCGAGGTACTGCGTCAAGTCGACAAGGACACCGGTAAACCACTCGTCGACCTCATCGTTGATGCCGCTGGGCAAAAGGGCACCGGAGCCTGGACAACACAAACAGCACTGAGCCTCGGCGTTCCTGTTACCGGCATCGGCGAAGCTACTTTTGCTCGCGGCCTTTCCTCCTCGCCCAAGCAACGAGAAGCTGCCCGCGACTTCGCCGGCAAGGCCGCACAGTGGAATATTGAGGATCGCGACGCCTTTATTGAGGACGTGCGTCAAGCCTTATTCGCGTCGAAGATCGTCGCCTACTCTCAAGGATTCAACGAAATCCAGGCGGCAGCTGAAGAATACGACTGGGATATTAATCTCGGGGATATGGCTCGGATCTGGCGCGGCGGATGCATCATTCGCGCTCGTTTCTTGGGTGAGATTACCCGCGCATTTGAAAAGAACCCCGAATTGCCGTTGCTGATTGGCGATACCTACTTTTACGACAAGATCGTTGCGGCACTCCCGCACTGGCGTCGACTTGTGTCACTGGCGGCCCTCCACGGTGTTGCCGCTCCGGTATTCAGCTCATCACTGTCCTACTACGACGGTATTCGAGCCGAACGCCTCCCGGCCGCCCTCATCCAGGGTCAACGCGACTTCTTCGGCGCACACACCTACCAGCGCATCGACAAGGAGGGTACCTTCCACACCCTGTGGGCTGAAGAAGGCCGCCCCGAAGTCGAGGCCTAGACCTTTATCGAACCGGGCCGCTCAGCGCGAAGAGACCGTTAGCGGCCCGGTTCACCCGAGTTCACCACGAAACGAAGAGACACTAGATCTCACGCATTTATTTTGGAAGGACCTCCCCCATGCAGTTACGCGAAGATGCCCAATGGGCACTCGTAGTCCCCACCTCTATTGGCGTGCGCATCACGCCGGAAAACCGTCAACCCGTCCACACCTCGAACCGTTTCTTCCTGCACGCAACATCGGCGGAAACAAATGTCGCATCGGTTCCGTCTCATCTGGGTATGCCTGTCAAAGTGCTGACGAACTTTGTTGAGGGATCTCCCATCTCCGCCCTCATCAAGGCTGATCTGCGCGCTCGCGGAATGGCTTACGAGGGCCCCGATAAACCACAGGGTGACGCATGGGGAAATCGCCACCAGTTCAATATCGCAGATTCTGGTTTTGGAGGTCGCGCACCGCGGGTGTGGAATGACCGCGCCGGAGAAGTTGGTCTGTCACTTGATGCGGAAGATTTCGACCTCGATACACTTTTTGTCAAAGAGGGGGTGAAGATTCTTCACCTGTCCGGCCTAATTGCCGCGCTATCTCCTGAAACATCGAAGTTTTGTGTCGATTTAGCTCGGGTGGCGAAGGAAAATGGAACCGTGGTTAGCTTCGACCTCAACTACCGGGCATCATTCTGGAAGGGTCGCGAGGAGGAACTGTCGGCTGCTTTCCACGATATCGCCAGCCACTGCGACGTGCTGTACGGCAATGAAGAGGACTTCCAGCTTTGTCTCGGTATTCAGGGGCCGGAGGCCGGCGGTGAAGCTATCGGCGACAAGATCGAGAGCTTCAAAGAAATGATTAAGCGTATCCAAGTTGACTACCCCGATGCGCGCTACATTGGCACTTCGCTACGTGAGGTAATATCGGCAAACCACCACAAGTGGGGAATCATCCTATGGGGTGACGATAACTTCCACGTGGCCGAACTGCGAGACATCGACGTCATTGATCGCATCGGCGGCGGGGACGGTTCGGTTGGCGGCGTACTTTATGGAATTCTCAAGGGTTGGCCTGCCGAGAAGTGTATGCAGTTCGGATGGGCAACTGGGGCTCTAGCCGCCACCTCACTGACTGACTACGGAGCTCCCGCAGATGAGGCGCAGGTGTGGTCGATGTGGGAAGGGAACGCTCGCGTCCAGCGATAAAAGCGTCCTGGCCGTGAGGGTGCACGCCCATCGTCACTGCATTGACCGACGTTGCTGGTGTGCACCGGCGGCTCCTTGCCTTCCTGCCCATCGCACTTCCCTTTAACCGATTCAGAACCGTAGGTTCTCTATAGCGTGTGTAGGCTCTGCCTAATCACTTCGATTCTGCCCACGGTGGCCCGATAACGGATTCGGGGCCTGCACACGC
>JAUNVE010000018.1:0-5419 GCA_030537795.1 Actinomycetaceae bacterium | reverse complement strand
ATTGTGGGAATCGCTCGTGGGACACTGTGGCCAGTTGTTACCTGGCTCGACGGTAAATCGTGGCTATACGCTTGCGGATTTGCCATTATCGGTACGGTGACTTACTGGGCTCGAATTCGTCGCGAAAACTAGCAACCGCAACTGCGCATGGTTGATTGAAATGGGAAATTGTGGCAATTCGTTGCGAGCGCACGCGATCTGGGTCACAGTAGTGCTATGACTGAGCTTTACCCTGGAATTCCTGAAGCCGCGAGTATCGGCGGTCCCGATACTGTTTTGACTGACGACGAGATTCGTCACTTTGTTCTCGATCAACTTGGCTCTTATGACTTTGATGACAAGCGCGTCACTCTCGTTGTTCCCGACGGCACACGGCACGCACCCGTGGCGATGATGGCACACCATATTCGCGATGCGCTGGGTGATAGACCAAAAGATGTTCGTGTTGTTATCGCTCTGGGCACTCACGACGATATGTCAGAGGACGCCATCGCCAAACTGATGGGCTACGAGCCCGGACACTTCGAGGACGAGTTCCCCGGCTGGCAAATCTTCAACCACGCCTGGCGCAACGAAGACACCTTCGAAGATCTTGGCACCATCCCCAAGGAGAAAATCGGGGAGCTTTCCGGAGGGCGTCTGACCGACCGCCCCATGAGAGTACTCGTGAACAAAATGGTCTGCGACACCGATATCACCCTCATTCTCGGGCCGGTTCTCCCCCACGAAGTCGTCGGTATTTCCGGCGGAAACAAGTACCTATTCCCAGGGCTCTCGGGCCACGATGTGATTGATATGTCGCATTGGGTGGGCGCTCTCATCACGTGCTTCGAAATGATCGGCTCGCGCGGAGTGACACCTGTGCGGCAGATGATTGATGCTGCCGCCGATCTGGTACCGTCAACGAAAATCATGCTCGGCATGATCGTTAAACCCGGCACACTCGACCTCCAGTTCGTCTCATTTGGGGACTCCAAGGCGGCATGGGAAGCATGCGCGAACGTCTCGGCCGACGTTCACGTCAAATACGTCCCGAAAGCATACAAACGGGTTGTTTCGATTATGCCGGAAATGTACGAAGACATTTGGACGGCGGCGAAAGGCTTCTACAAGCTTGAGCCGGTGGTTGCCGAGGGCGGCGAACTTATTCTCTACGCTCCGCATATTACTGAGATCGCACACATGCATCCTGGGCTCAACGATATTGGTTACCACAATCGCGACTACTTCGTGAAGCAGTGGGATAAGTTTAAGGACCATCCCTGGGGTGAACTCGCTCATTCGACGCATTTGCGCGGAATGGGGACTTACGACGCTGAAACCGGTATTGAATCAAACCGAGTCACAGTTACCCTCGCCACCTCCATTCCCCGCGAGGTGGTCGAAAGCGTCAACCTCAATTACATCGATCCTGCCGATGTGGACTTTGCAGCCCTGGAGGCCGACCCGGATACGCTGATTGTTCCGCAAGCAGGTGAGTTACTTCATCGCTTGGAATCGGAGCGTGCAGAGGTTGTGAAATAGGATCGTTTCCGGATTCGGCTACTACCGTAATAGCTAAAGGATAGGCCCGGCATTGCTAACTATCGCAATGCCGGGCCTATCTGTGCCTAGGTTATAACTAACCGGTTACGGGTTCTTCAGTTCGTCAGGATCGACCGGTCCGGGAGTACCGGGAGTTGGATCTCCTGCGGCAGGGTCGACTGACCCGGCATCATAGGCCGAGGGCACCGCACCAGCAGCAGGTGCCTTCGCGTACTTTCCGCGCCCGTGACGACGCTGCAGGATGTCGAAATTCTCCGCTACCTGCTTGCGACCTAGCGGGTACCAGAACCACATGATGAGGGCGGTGAGGGCGTAGAGGATTCCGGGGACGAGCAGGAATAGCATGTAAATGCCGTCCAAGGTTTCCGGATGCTGGTCTAAGCCCGCCTTCGCGAGTTCGGAATCGTAACCAACGAAGGAAACAGCCGCGCCAACGATGTATCCGGCAACTGCCTGACCGAGCTTTCGTGACCAGGAGTAAATGGCGTAAATGGTGCCGTCATCACGGTCACCGGTCTGAACTTCCTGATAATCAAGAACGTCAGTGATAACGGCCCACACGATGACGTTGTAGAAGCCAACGCCGATGGAAAGGAAGAAAAACAGGATAATGAATACCAGCGGTGACGTGATCTTCATGAACCACATACCGATGGCGAGAACTGCTGATAGCACGAGGCCGTAGGACAGCAGCTCCTTTTTACCCCAGCGCATCGACGCTGCCGTCGCCACTACCGAAATGAGGAAAACGGGGGCAATCGATACCACTTGAGCCCACGACATCATGTCAAAGGCATGGAAATAGTCCTTCCACAAGTAAGCAGTAGTTGTTCCCGCAATCTGTGAGCCAACGAGGAACAGTAGGGCGCCAGACACGAGGGCGAGAAGTGGACGATTGTGAATGAGGGTGCTCAGCATTTCCCCGAAGGAGGCTTGCTCTTCATGGGTCTTCACATGAACGATTACGCGTTCACGCACCAGCGAATAACACAGTCCGTAACAGATGACGGCTGCAATCGAGCAGGCGATGGCGGCCATAGCCATACGTGACCCCGATAGCTGGTTATCGACGTTAACCACCCGTGGAAGAACGGCCGAAATAATGAGGAACGCCAGTTGAGCTCCGATTGAACGGAATACTGACAGCGATGCTCTGTGCTCAGGCTGATCGGAAATAACTGCGGCCATGGACCCGTAGGGGATGTTAATTGAGGTATAGAAAACCGATCCCCAAATAATATAGGTGATGACCATATAGGTTACGCGTACACCGTAGCTGGCGTTCACAACAAACGGCATGTACATCATGGTTGATGCCAATGCGACAGGAACGGCCATCCTCAGTACCCAGGGGCGAAAACGTCCGTGTTTAGATGGTTTGAGGACGTCGACAATGCGTCCCATGCCGACGTCGGTAAAAGCATCGACAACGCGCGCGGCGAGGAAGAGCGTTCCCACGATTTGCGCATCGATTCCCATGACGTCGGTATAGAACACCATGAAGAAAAGCATCTGAAGAATGAAAGAGAAGTCGTTCCCGAAATCTCCAAACATATATCCAATCTTGTCTTTCCAACCGAACGGACGAACGTTCGGTGTACTCGAACTGACTGGAACAGTCTGTGTAGACATTGTGTCTCCCTTGACGAGGTAGCGAGGTGCTATCGGTTGTGTGATGGTGCCGCCTCGATTGCGACTCGATCACTTCGCATGTACCCAAAGATACCTGCGTTATTCCTCTTATAATGTGACATAGCTCTAAGAGCATTTCCTCCGATTGCCAAATGTTGCTCGCGGCTACACCAACTTGCTTGAAGTACCCTATTTCGTCACCTATTACGGGGGGGCAACAAGTGGCAATCTGTACCGAAGATCACTGCAACTTGGTGCAATGAAGCAAGAAGCGAAGACTCTTATCGCTGACGTGAGCAAGCAAAGGAGCGAGCATGTTAACAGTTCGACAGACGCCGTCGAGAAATGTTTTCTCTCTCGATGGGGTGTGGGACTTCCGTGTGGATCGAAACAATTGTGGCGTGGACGACGGTTGGTATGACGCTCCGTTGAAAGATTCACGTCCCATGCCGGTGCCCGCATCTTATAACGACGTGGTAACCGACACAGATGTGCGCGAACACGTCGGTGTGGTGTGGTACCAGCGTTACGTGCAAGTTCCCCGCAATCTTGGTGACGATCGGCTTATTCTACGTTTCGGCTCGGCCACTCACGCCGCTACCGTGTGGGTAGATGGTTCTGAAGTGATGTCTCACGAAGGTGGCTATTTGCCCTTTGAAGCTGATATCACCGATCTCGTTGAGGCGGGCGGCTCCTTCCTCCTGACTACCGCCGTCGACAACCGTCTGAGCTGGCACACCCTTCCCCCGGGCTATATTCACAAGGACACCCAGGGCAACGACGTTCAAAAGTATATGCACGACTTCTATAACTATGCCGGGATTCATCGGTCGGTGCTGCTATACACACGCCCGGCGGTCAGTGTTACCGACGTCACCGTGGTCACCGATATCGACGGCTGCGATGGAATCGTCTCCTACACAGTCGAAGCCGAAGGCGCCAAAGCAGTCTCGGTCCGGCTCCTTGATGCGGACGGTAATGAAGTCGCGCGGGCTGAGGGCGCGAAAGGTGAACTGCGGGTAGACGATGCGCATCTGTGGGCGCCCGGAGACGGATACCTGTACACACTCGAGATTCACGCAGATGAGGACGTATACCCCCAAACCGTTGGAATCCGCACGGTTGAAGTTAAAAATAGTCAGTTCCTCATTAACGGAAAGCCGTTCTACTTCCGCGGCTATGGCCGCCACGAAGATAATATTGTGCGCGGCAAAGGCCACGACAATGTCATGTTGGTCCACGACTTTGAGCTCATGAAGTGGCAGGGGGCCAACTCCTTCCGTACCTCGCATTATCCCTATGCGGAAGAAGTCATGGACTATGCGGATCGAGAAGGGTTTGTCGTTATTGACGAAACCGCAGCGGTTGGTCTCAACATCGGTTTATCGGGTGGACTCTTTGGGGCTCCGGAGGGCGTGCCGACAAAAACCTTCTCCGATGAGTCTCTGGATGCGCGCACGCAGCAGGTTCACGAAGCTCACATTCGCGAACTGATCGCTCGCGATAAGAACCACCCCTGTGTTGTCATGTGGTCGATTGCTAACGAGCCCGAATCGAATACGGAGGAGTCGTACGACTACTTTAAGCCGCTTGCAGAAGCCGCTCGCGAAGCTGATCCGACCCGTCCAGTCGGATACGTCAACGTTATGCTGGCACCGCCAAGCATGGAAAAATGCGTAGGTCTTTTTGATGTCGTTATGCTCAATCGGTACTACGGTTGGTACGTTGATACCGGAAATCTGGTTGATGCAGAAGCGAATCTCCGTGCAGAGATTGACGGTTGGATCAAGTTAGCTCCTGGCAAACCCATTATTTTCACCGAATACGGCCCCGATACACTCGCGGGATTGCGAGATTTCCATCGACGCCCCTGGTCAGAAGAATTCCAAGAGGATATGTTCGCCATGTTCCACCGGGTTTTTGACGATGTTGATGAAGTGGTTGGGGAGCAGATGTGGAATTTCGCTGACTTCCAAACCGTGTCGGGCATCATACGGGTTGGAGGCAATAAGAAAGGGATGTTCACGCGCGACCGACTTCCGAAATCGGCTGCCTACGACGTTCGTAAGCGCTGGTTAGCTATGCGTGATGAACTCGGATTTTAAGAATAGTTCTGGAACAAATGACGACAGCTGAACATTCACGACTCGGTCGCTTGCAAGGTGCATCGGCGACCGAGTCGCTGGTGGACCTCTCGGCTGCTCTCCCGGAGGCACTAAGCAGGATCGCAGATCGCGTGAGT
>JAUNVE010000017.1:35566-37123 GCA_030537795.1 Actinomycetaceae bacterium | reverse complement strand
AGGCGAATCGGCCACCGTATTGGCGCGTTGTGGGACACAATCTCGGGGTTGGTGGCATCGATGAGGGCGCCTCTCGCGGCTAATTCGTTGAGGTGGCGCGTCCTGTGCCATTGTGCGTGGCGGCACATTTTTCAGTTTGATGAATTTCGTTTGAATTCGGTATAGTAGGTGTGTCCTCAGGGGCTATGGCGCAGTTGGTAGCGCGCTTCCATGGCATGGAAGAGGTCAGGGGTTCGAATCCCCTTAGCTCCACGATGTCGTGAAAAGGCTCTATCTTAGGTAATCTGCACTAGATAGAGCTTTTGATTTTGCGTCGTTCCCGATTAATGTGGTGCCTTTAGACATTTTTCGATTGTTTATCTTGACTTAGTTCTGCTTGTCCCACGGTCGCCATTCGTGCGATGGTTGAAAACCAAGCGTGATCTTTTACATAATGCTACAATGTTTGGACGTTATGATGGTAACTGAGCGTGAGGAAAGGAAAATCATGCGTCCCATTGCACGTAAAGCCGTAACGGCACTCGCCGTCGCAGGACTCAGTTTTAGTCTGATCCCCCAGGCGCTTGCTGATGAGGGCAACGAAGCTGAAAAAGAGAAAATTGAAGCGAATTACCAGACAATTACCCTGTGCGGGCAACAACCTAAGGTATCACCGCCAGATATGCCAACTACGTTGCCTTTTGATACATCTCAAGGTCCCAAGTCTCTGGCTGTTGAACTTTCCTCCGGAGGCGACATTATTACGCCGGAGCGTTGGACAGAATTGATCCAGTCCAATATGGACGACAGTGAACCGTGGGGCAAGGACGAGAGTATCACGCTCTCGTTTACAATCGTGGAGGAGGGCTACGAAGGATCTAATCGGCTGTATGTGCAGTCAAGACGGGTGCTCATCGCCACTCAAAGGGAAGTGAAAGTTGAAGTTGAAGCCGGTGAAACTCCGACGTTACCCGACGCAGTTGAGCTAAATTTCAATACTGAATTAAATCGCAATTGTACGGACAATAGTCCTAGGGGCTGGAAGTCGACTCCGATTGTTTGGGATGAGTTGAGTGCTGAGCAGGAAGCACTGCTTGATACCCCCGGAGAAATGTTCACAGTACACGGGACAGCTCAAATCGAAGGTGCTGACGGAAAACTCCTTTCTTGGCCGCGCTCTTCTAGTTCAAAATACCCCGGTTACGTATTTGACGTAGAGGCAACAGTTGAAGTCACGGCTCCTACTGTTGATAAAGACTCGGAAGAAAACACCACGCAGACAGAGGATGGGGACACGCAAACGGACGAAACACCGGTAGCAGACGATGAAAATAAACCGGCTACAAAGCCAAGCTCCAATGACAGGAACGCCCTAGCAAAAACAGGCGTTAATGCATCCGTCACTTTAGCTGTTGCTTCTTTGCTAGCCTCAGCTGGTGCAGGACTTTTGCTTTTCTCTCGACGCCGTAACAACTAGCAGATACCGTCGCTAATCTTCTAACATTAGTAGAATTCGGCGATGGCGACGGCTTTGCCGACGATTTGACGGGTTAGGAAATACCTAACCCGTCAAATTAA
>JAUNVE010000017.1:29156-35556 GCA_030537795.1 Actinomycetaceae bacterium | reverse complement strand
CCCTTCGTAAGATGCTTGATAAATAGTAGGTCGTCCAAACCCCAGGAGTAAACGAGGTCACACAATCGTGCTGGTCGTCGACTAGGATCATGACGGCATTCGCGTCATGTCTGACCACTATGAAGGAACCTTCCTCCAAGGCCCCATGTTCAATGCAGGCACTCCCGATTTCTTGTCGATTTGCATGCACTCATCTCCGGGCAAATTCACCTGGGGTAACACCGCCTCATCCTCAATCTTCCCCACGGTGAAGAAAGACGATGATTTCGCCATGATGTGGTGGGCGCCGGTGACACCGTGCACGTCGATTTACATTCCTATGTACGTCGATTCCGTGGGTCTGCCGGAGGCGGTTTCGGATGCGGGTAAAGCAGATGTGTCCGGCACGTCGACGCGACCGGCTGATGCCAACGACTTCACCGAGTCTTCACTGTGGTGGTGGTTCCAAGCACTCCTCGATTGGGCGAAGACGGATGAAGACTCACGAACATATGTTGAGCGTCAGCAGATGATTCGTGACAAACTCGATCCGATTCAGCAAGATTGGTTCGAGCGTGCGAAGGACGTTGAGCGGCGTGCAGCGGAGCAACGTCAGGCCGGAGACACGGATGCGATGGTCTCCACGTTGAGCGAGTTTACCGACGAATGTGTCACGGTAGCAATCGCCGCTGCTCGTGAGCTCATGGGACGCTAAACATATGGCCAGTTGGCACGCATCTTTTCGGATCATGCCAACTGGCCATCTGATGCCTGTCAAGCAAGAGATAACCAGGCGATAATTGGCAAGCGGGAGACGGCGTCGTAGCTTGAAATGCCGACTCTGTAGGGGGTATCGAAACGCTCTTTTTTCATTTAGTGTGTATTGACAACACACTGAAGGAAAGATCGAAAGGAGCGCGCAGTGCCCTTGGAACACTGGCTGAATCAATCGATCTACCGCACCGCTTATCATCGCTACGGATCGGATCTAGACCCCCACAGTTTCGACTACAGTGAAGGCGAGGACGGTTCCGTAGTTTTCCGTGCTCACCTCATGGAGCACGACGGATTGCTTGCCCCCGTGGAACTGACTGCGCTACCGCGTAACGACTTCCCTGACTTTGTCGGAGTGCCGGCCTGTTTAAAAATAAACGGCGAGCTCCGCAACTACTTCGACCCTCTGAATTATCGGATCTTGTCGCCGTTTCAAGATCTTGGCCGTTGGTACGAATACATCCTTGCTGTCGATGCGCTTAATCGTTTGATTCTCAAGCGGCAAGAGTTTGTTGATGAATGTCAGATAGGAGGTTCAAGCATCCAAGCGCAACTTCATCGGGTTGAACAGTCGGTGACGCAGTTTGGCGGAGGCTCGACGAATGTTGCGAATTTCGACAACGCGGCCGAGCTGAGCGCATGGTTCGAAAGGGGAAATGAGGGTGCCCTTCGCATCGAAGTCTACCCGTTGCGCAAGCCTTTGGGACTTCACCGCAATGATGATGGCGACCATATTCATTTCCAACGCATCTTTCAGCAAAGCGATGGTGATCTCGAGGTCGAATACGTCAATTACGTTGTATCGCCCTCTATTTTCGAGGTTTCCGGGTGGCAAGACATGGGAATTCCAGCACCACCACTATGTGCCATTGATGTGCTCACCGAAGGACGTCAACTGACTCACGCCAACATCCAATGGGGCATCGAGCGTGATGTGATCGAACCATTCCTGGGGCAAGAAAGTGCCAACGAACGCTCAGAGTGGTACGCGGTTACTGTTGAGAAATGCCCGGGTTTTATTATCATTCCTCGCGTAGGAGCCACCATCGTATTGTCGTGGGATTTTGATGGCGCGCAAGTCACGATCATTGCAGAGGATGAGTCTGTCACCGGTGCTAAGAATGCTCGAATTCGTCGTCATCACCAGGAGTGGGCCCATTGGATTGATGAATTCAACGATCTTTCCACCGAAGAAATAGAGATCAAAAAACGAGAGGTCGAACAGCGATTACGTCTACTAGCGAGGGAACAAAGTCATGGACGTTGACATTATTCGTCAAGTGGGCTTAGACCGTCCCGTTCATGACGAGACGGGAGGAGAGGATAGCCGGTGCATGTTTTCTGACACTCTGTGTGTGATGCCTGCGACGCATGCTCTCGTTTTGCCCGAGGCGGATATGGGCGTTGCCGAATACCGGTACTGTGTACGTCACTATGTGTTGATCCTGGCTGAGTTCCTCGATATTCATGTTCCCGTTTGTTCCAATCCTATTGTCGAGCATTACCTAGCATTCGGAGAGATTAACGATCTCGAGGTTTTGTCCGGAGCATTAGAAAGCGACGATTCCGATTAGCGGATACTACTGAAGCACACGCGTTTCTCACAGCGACTTGGTGAATTCGTGACGTTCATTTGAGTTACTGGTGCACCGCACAACCGCAGGAGTTACCGATTCGCAGTTCGACCGGGAAACTCCGGTGTTCATATTCGTCAGAAGATGTGCGTTTAGATACCGAATCAACAGCAAACTCAACCATGGGCTCCAGCGGTTGGCTTACTGTAGTCAGTTGCGGATACGTAAATTTCGCCGCGTCTGTGCCATCAAAACTCACTATCGCTATATCTTGTGGCACGCGAATTGACTGCTTGAAAAACGCATGTTTCAGACCGATTGCAAGTGCATCTGAAAAGCAAAATACGGCATCTGCACGCGGTGCCATATCGAGAATCACTTTTCCCGCGGTGTAGCCGCCAACTAGACTCCATTCAGTAGTAATCGGGTCGAGTACGTCTAACTTAGCCTCCGCCATCGCGCGACGGTATCCGTCATACCGAGGATTACCATTTCCGGGGGATAGTGGCCCTGTGACTGGGATGATCCGTTTGGCCCCGTGCTTAATCAAATGCGAGGTGGCTAAATAACCACCTGCTTCAAAATCAGGACCCACTGTAGTGTAACCTTCTAACCCGGTATCTCGGTCTAAGAGAATAGTTGGTACGGACTGCCTTCGAGCCAGCCACTCACTGTCAGACAAGGCCGACATAAGGACCATGAGTCCATCGACACCTCGATGAATCATCTGATCCAAGACAACCCGCTCTCGATCGACATCGTCATGGGTCATTGACAACACCATCGATAAACCGCGGGAGCTTAAAGTACGATCGACTGCCTCCACAACCTGTGCGTGGAACGCGTTTTCCACATGGAGTATTACGAGTCCGTAGGTGGATGTCATACCTAGTTTGAGGGCGCGCGCCGAAGCACTCGGTTGGTAGCCGAGCGCTTCGACGGCTTCCAGGACTTTTTTCCGCGTATGCGGAGCTACCGGCCGCGGACCGTTGTTCATCACGTAACTCACCACAGCGGTGCTCACACCTGCCAGCTGTGCGACATCTGTACGGGTGATGCGTCGGGATTTCTCGGCCATCTAGTCTCCTCATGACGATTAACGGTTCCCTGGCCGATAGCTTACTTCACCGCACCGGCAAGCATTCCCTTCATGAAGTAACGTTGCAGAAATACGTAGACGACGAGAACGGGAATAATGCCGAGGAATGAACTGGCAATCGCAGCATTAACATTTGCTCCGGCTGCGCCGAAGAAAGACGCAATAGCAGGTGCCAGGGTGCGCGTCTCATTGGTCGTCATAATATAGCTGCTCAAGGCGAATTCATTCCATACAGCTGTACCGGTCAATATCACAACGCTTATTGTCACGGGAGTGAGCATCGGTAGGACCACAGAGAAAAATGTTCGCAAAGATCCAGCGCCGTCAATCTTCGCAGCTTCCTCCATGCTTTCTGGAATACCTCGCAGAGACTGCGAGTACAGAAAAATGGCCTGCGGTAGCGCAAATGCTGCCAGCGGAAGAATAAGCCCTATGTGGGTATTGAGGAGGTTGAGTGATTTTAACAATCGAATCAGAGGTACCAGAATGCTCAGTGGCGGAATCATCATCACGGCAAGTGTCGCCACCAGAATGAATCCGTTAAAGCGCGTGCGACGACGAGCGAGGGGATAGGCGGCCAGTGAGCCAACAATGACAACAAGCACGGTGGTAGCGACGGTGACGATTGCCGAATTCATGAGGGCGTAGCCCATTGAGCCACGTTCCCAAGCAGTAGAAAAATTCTCGAGTGTTGGCTCCGACAATGGAAGAGCCCACACGGACCCCTGGTCGCGCGAATCCTTAAACGACGTGACGAGACCGAGATAGAAGGGGACCAGTTGGATGAGTGTGACCAGACCGAGTAGGCCGAGGATTAATAGAGGAGTTTTCTTATGCGAAGACAACGTAATCACATCCCGTACTTTCGTGCTCGCGAGTCAAGCCACCGGTTTGTTACGACGGTGAAAACGATGATGATGAAAAAGAGAATGACTCCCTGCGCGGCAGCGTAACCGGCCGCTTGGTTGCCGAAATATGTTCTACCAATCAACGTGGATACGGAGTTTGTGACGTAGCCGGGACCACCGTCAGTCAGCACTTTGACAATGTCGTATAGCTTGAGACCGCCAATGAGATTGATAACTACTGACGCGGCAAATGCTGGATGAAGCATAGGCCACGTAATCTCCCGGAACTGTTGCCATGAAGATACGCCATCAAGCTGCGCTGCTTCGTGCACTTCTTCCGGAATGGCTTGCAGTCCAGAAAGATAAATCAGCATCGATATACCAACGAACTGGAAAGAGTTAATAAATACGATAACCGCTACCGCAAAGCCGGGGCTGGAGAGATAGGCGATGGGATCGCCTCCTAATGCTTCCAAAATATCGTTCAATGCGCCTTGGCGATACCGAAAGACCAGATAGTAGAAAGTGCCCATAACGACTGGGGATATGAGTACCGGAAGGTACATGATTGATCGGAGCGTATTCGAGACCTTTCCACTCTTATCGAGTAAAACGGCCAGGAACAGTCCCACGATTTGTTGGAGAATGGTCGAACCGATTCCGTAGATAAAGGTATTGCGTAACGAAATCATGAAGTTCGGATCTGACCACAGGCGCGTGTAGTTAGCTGCTCCCACCTGCGCAAAAGTTGGCGAGTAACCATCCCAGTTCGTAAACGAAAGCATGGCGCCCTGGATGACAGGCCAGACGAGAAACAGAAGAAAAATTGCCATCGCCGGCAGATACATCAAGTTGATTGATGCACCTCGATAACGCGGCGGATGGTTTTGTAAGCGTGTTTCCACTATTTTCACATCCTGAAAAGGTGGGAGGCACCCGAAGGTGCCTCCCACATACTGTTATTGCTGGCCGTATAGCGTGTCGAACTGAGCCTTCATCTGTTCGGACGCTTCCGATGAAGACAACTGTCCGTTAATCACGCCATCGGTTGTGGTGATAATCGAGTTCCACATGCCGTTAGGCAGATACACACGATCAAAGAACGGTTGCGTTGGGACGTTACCCGGTGCGACATATTTGTCGAAACTCGGCTGCATTTCTCCTAGATCAACTTCAACATTGGTCAGGCCGGAATAAGCGCCCATTGAATCCAGAAGTGGTTCAGCATTTTCTGGCTCCGCGAGGAAGTTAACAAAAGCAAGCGCAGCATCTTTATTCTGAGCAGTCTTTGACACGCCGAAAGCACTGACGCCTTCACCACCGACGAGATACGGCTCTTCCATCCCTGGAATCGGAATGAAGCCGAGATTGGCATCAGGGTTGTACTCGTAGGCGGTGTTGACTACGAATGGCCACGATAATGCGAAAGCGGCGGATCCATCTGCTAATTGCCGGGACATATCATCGAGCGAAGCAGATACGAAGTCGGGATTAAAATACCCTTCCTTTTGCCACTGCTCGACTAGGTCAGTTACACCTTCTTGCCATAGGGCAGGGTCAAAAGTGCCGTCTTGGAACTGTTTCTTCTGTTCTTCGGTGAAGTTGCCCGATGCTAGGAAGTTACCGATGTCACCGGCGTTTGAATCTTTGCCCGAAGCCGTGAAGGGCGTTATTCCCAGCTCGTCTTTCAAAGTTTTCATAGCCGCATTGAAATCATCCCAGGTGGAGAGCTTTTCGGCATCAATATTCGCCTGCTCGAGAAGGTCATAGTTCACAAGCATTCCGGTGGTTCCGTATTCGAGGGGAAGAGCGAAAATATTACCTTCTTCGTCATACATGACATTTTTCAGACCCGGATTGACGAATTCTGCCCAGGGTTGGTCATTCAAGGGCTCGAGATATGGTCCGTACCGAAGCACTGACCATCCGTGGGTGGAAAACACGTCCGGAATGGAATCCGAAGCCATCTTCACCTTCATATCATCTTCAAATGTTGTGGAGGCGTAGACGACGTTCACCTTGATGCCTTCTTGTTCCTCAAATTTGGCGATGAGGTCATTCATTGCCTGTTCCTGAGGAGACCCGGTAGGCATATTGAAAAGTGCGTCAATTTCACCACCGGATGA
>JAUNVE010000017.1:25562-29056 GCA_030537795.1 Actinomycetaceae bacterium | reverse complement strand
CGGATGACGATCCAGAATCGCCGGATGAGCATCCGGTGAGACTAAGTGCTAGGGCAGCGATCGATGCCGCTGCGAGGTGAGCAAATTTTCTTGTCATAGTATGACTCCTTTGTCTGTTGACTTTGATTGGTTGAAACTAGATCGAGGTGGTTTCGGCTGTCAGTTCGATTAGGAGAACTTCTTCCGGGTGCAACCGTGGAATTTGCAGGCCGACATTCATCAGCACTGCGCCAGAGAGTGAGATTCCAGGGATAGTTTGGTTGCGTGTGAAGACGCGATGATTAGTCAGCTCCTTATCGGTTCTCGGCAACCCAAACCATTCGGGAGCGACGAGGCCGCTGGGAGCGCGTCCGACAATGATGGGACGAACGCGGTATATCGTGGTATCGTCCAGCCCGTTGAAACGAATCCGGCCGCGGGGAGTAATGGGGGAGCGCTGACGACTAAAGAGTTGGAACAGCGCGCGTGTTCGCTCATCGTTGACAACACCGTGTAGCCAGAGAGAGGGGTCTGGCACTTCGCAGCGCACGACATTCGCGCTGTGGAGGAAGTCCCGGTTAGCTTTGTAATATGAAATCCAGTTGGCGAGGTCTTCCAATTCCTCCTCATCGGCAGAGGTGAGATCCCATTCGATACCGAAATGACCAAAGAGAGCTGTTGCTCCCCGCATTGACATGGTGGAGTGCCTGCCTGTCGTATGTGAATCGGGGGAAGCTACGTGGGTTCCCATGAGTTCGTACGGAATAAGTTGGGTGAGCCAACGCATCATTTCTTGACGCTCAACGGGGTCAATGCAGTCCGATACCCACACTCGATCGGTGTGCTGCATAATTTCGAGATCGATTCTGCCTCCTCCAGATGAGCAGGATTCGATCTCGAGTCCGGGGCAAGCTGTTTTAATCTCTTTCATGAGTTTATAGACTGCGCGAGTTTGCACAGCCACCGACGCTTGTCCGCCTTTTTGTGTATTGCCGGCCTCGACTAGATCACGATTGTGATCCCACTTGATGTAATCGATGCCGTATTCGTGGACGAGCGATATAACGCGATCGCGAATATGCTCCCGGGCTTGCTCGATACCGATATTGAGCACCTGCTGGTGGCGCCACTCTAATGGTAGATCTTCGCTGGCGGAGCTACCTTGGGCGGCGAGAATCCAGTCCGGGTGTCTTGCTGCGAGTTGGGAATCCTCATTAATCATTTCGGGTTCAAACCACAGTCCGAACTGCATCCCTAATTCTCGGACGTAATCAACGAGTGGGCTCAATCCATCTGGCCACACAGCCGGATCAACATACCAATCGCCGAGACCGGCCCAGTCGTTTCGTCGATTGAGGAACCAACCATCATCCAATACGAAACGTTCGACACCTATGTCGGAAGCAATCTTTGCTAGCTGTCGAAGCTTGTCGAAATCCTGGTCAAAATACGCCGCCTCCCAGACGTTGAGAGTGACGGGACGAGCAGTAGTGGGATGATTATCTCGGCTTCGCATCCACCGTTGGACATCGTGAGCAGCCGCGTCAAGACCGCAGCAACGGATGGCGTATATCCAAGGAGATTGATAAGTCTCCGCGGGTTTAAGAGTTACTTCGCCGGGCAATAATAGCTCAGAACCGCCGATAACTTGGTCACCGGATGGAAGTTTTTCTACCCAGCTACGGTGATTTCCTGAAAAAGCGGTGTGTAACCCCCATACCTCGTCGTGAGCAAAGGAAAATCCCTGGCGCCCAACAAAGGTGAAACCGGGGGCATCGAATCCGGTGCGACCATGGCGGCCTTCACGCATATCGCATCCGAGCACAATGGGCCGCCGTTGTGCGACACGTTCTTTGCCCCAGCGGCCCGAGGTGTCGAGAATCTCATTGGCTTCAAATGGGATCGGGAGGGCGAAACCGAGCTCTTCAAGGTGGTAATCAGTGCTATCGGTATTGGTAAGCGCTCCTCTGAGCCTCCACAGATTGCCTTCCAAAATCTCGACATCAATACGCAAGTCGAGTTGATTGCGCTCATCATGGAGGTGGAAGGTGGTCGTAAGATTGTCTTCTTCCGCAGATTCTGTCGCCGCTGCAGTCGGTTCTTTGGGAGTGAAACGAGGTGACCACGAGCGTCCGCCTTGGCGGTATCCAGAAAGTCCAGGGCGCCCTTTCCAGCCGGTTGATTCCAAAGGAATGATACCGGCACGGCTGAGCTCATCCGGAGCATTTCCTTCCAGCGATTCGTGAGAAGCAACAATAATATTGACGAGCTCCTGCTCGGTGGGATTCGATAGGCGCGGCCCCCAGTAAACCAATTGGGGGATCTGCTGTGGCGAAACATCAAAAACAAGGGAGAGATGCTCATTTCTCAAATGGAATGGGCGGTAAGGATTGTCCACAGCTACTCCTGGATCAGCTTTGATCGTTATTAGTAAAGAAAATGGTCGTTTCTGTCATTAATCTACTCGAGTAGATATTGGGCGTCAAGAGAGTTACTGAATCGTAATATTCTGCTCGGCCATCCGAATCTGTGCCGACTCGGCCCATGTATCGCAGCTTGTGGGCGCCTGAATGCGCGAGTATCCGCCGCCATATCGTTGGGCCCCGGTCAAAAGACCGGGGCCCAACGGAGAGTGAGGTTTGTTTAGGAGTTGTAGATGTTACCGAAGAATTCGCCGAGTTCTTCAGTCGCGTCAAGTGGGAGGATATGGGCTACATACATGTCGGGTCGCACCACAATCACGGCACCTTCTCGCGAGATTTCTCGCTCAGCGAAGATATCTCCGCTCCAACCGCTGATGGCGTCGTGAGCATCCGTGCCAAAGACCTTTTCACGGTTGACTAGTTCGAAGGGGCCATTAACCGGCTGGAAAATATCTGGAACCTTATTGACATCGATGTCGGTGTGTGGTTGCTGATAGATGACATTAATATCGAACAGCGCATTGATATCTGCATCCTTTGGTGTGTGCTTACGCACCGGTCCATTCTCAGACATCATGTAATCAGACCATGCTTGTAGTTTTTCACTTTCACCAGCTTTCGCTTGATCGGCGAAAACGTAGATTCTCCAGCGGCCATCTGCGCGGTGCAGGTGTCCAAGCTGGAGTGTATTGCCATCCGATAGGCGGCAGACGGGTGCTGACTTGAAGCGCTTACCAAGCGGGTATCCGCCAGCCAGATCCTGTTGCGCATTCGTGCCAATAAGTAACCCCGGCTTGTATTGCGTCATGAAGCCGGCAGGGAACTCTGCGGTACGTACGTAGTATTCTTCGATGGCATCATCATCTTCGACCGTTTCGGGATTGGTCGCCATGCGGGTTGACCAATCGCGATCAAAATCAATGAGGTTTTGCGCGATTTCTTGGCGCTCCTGCGTGTAGGTGCGCAGTATTGACGCGGGAGCAATGCCGGTGAGTACGTGTCCGAGCTTCCACCCCAGATTAAAAGCATCTTGCATCGAGACGTTCATACCCTGGCCAGCTTTTGCGGAGTGTGTGTGACTGGAGTTCAGAC
>JAUNVE010000017.1:0-25552 GCA_030537795.1 Actinomycetaceae bacterium | reverse complement strand
AATGAAAACATGCGGTTCGCGTCCCTCGACTTCATCTTCGGGAACGTCGTCAAAACGATCTGTTACGCGGTGTCCAACCTCGTAAACCGACCACCACGCCACATGCTTCACATCAAGCGTATACGGGGCCATAATGGCATTTGCGCGGTCAATAATCTCATCAAGCGGAGTTTGACGCACTTTGCCGTTGTCATCCTCGGGAACTTCACCCAGATCAACATAGGAGCGGAACAAGTAGCCGCCCTCGCGCGGAATGTGCAGGATCGACCCTTGGTTGGATTGGATGATGCACTTTGTGCGGATATCCGGAAAGTCGGTATTTGCCAGGACGTCCATGACACCCCACGCGTGGTAAGAAATACCGCCCACGTGCTGCGCACCAATATCGCGTCGCACACGTGAGTGAGCTCCGTCTGCTCCCAGTACGTACTTCGCACGAACAGTCATTTGCTCGCCCGGACCATCGCCGGCCGTGCGCGTGAGCTTAACGACAACCGGGTATTCTTCGCCCTCTTCAATCGTCAGTGACTGGTATTCGTAGCCGAAATGGGGGCGGGCTCGAGATGGTGAATTGGCGGCAACCTCTGCGTAGTAGTCCAGTACGCGAGCCTGGTTAACAATGAGGTGGGGGAATTCGGAGATCCCGCGCGGATCGTCATCCGTGCGCGCGGTACGCTCAATATGCTTCGGATTGTCTTTGCAGGGCTTCCAAAACGCGGTTTCGGTAATGCGGTAGGCTTCCTGCGTGATTCGTTCGGCGAATCCAAATGCCTGAAAAGTTTCGACGCTACGAGCCTGGATGCCGTCGGCATGTCCAATCTTCAAGCGGTGAGGCCGGCGCTCAATAAGCGCGGTTGATACCGTGGGAAATTGGGACAGTTGAGCAAATGTAGCCATGCCCGCCGGACCGGCGCCGACGATCAAGACATCGACTTCGGAAGGTAGCTCAACGGGGCGATCAACTCCGTATCCTTGGGCGGGTAAAATTCGGGGATCTCCGGAGACGTATCCATAATGGTGAAACTGCACGGTTATTCCTCACTTCTCTGTGTGGTAACGGTTGATTGTCGTAGAGCCGTCGTACATGTATTCGTATACGATTAGTATCAGTTTGACCGCAGAAATTCGACAGAGTGTGAGGCAAGTCATAAAAATGCAGCCGATTCTGTGTAATTGAGATTTGCGCCACCAAAAAATGTCCGATAATCGGATTTGCGCCTATCCGATAATCGGTTGCTCACGCTGTGGAAGAAGCGACATAGCGTAGCTGAACGTGATTGAATTAAGCGACCGAGCTCATTTCGCGAAGGAGAACAGGTGCGCCCTCTCGTTATTGGAATTGCTGGTGGAACCGGTAGCGGAAAAACAACTCTGACACAGGAACTTATCCGGCATTTTCCCACGCGAGTGTCGGTCATTTATCACGACAACTACTACCGGCGTCGCGATGACCTAACCTATGAAGAACGAAGCGCTTTGAACTACGATGCACCCGAAGCGTTTGACAATAACCTCATGGTTGAGCAGTTGCAACAACTCATTGCCGGCCAATCGATTGAAAGCCCCGTTTACGATTACACGGTGCATAATCGATCTGACAGTACACAGATCATAGAACCCGCCCCCGTCGTCATAGTTGAGGGCATCCTCATTTTCTGTTTCCCGCGACTTTGCGAGCTATTTGATATCAAGTTGTTTGTCGACACCGACGCGGACGTCCGTATCTTGCGACGCGTAAAACGAGACGTACTTGAGCGTGGTCGTACCGTCGAGTCTGTCGAAACCCAGTATTTGACCACAGTGAAGCCGATGCACGAACTTCACGTCGAACCCTCCAAACGCAAAGCTGACCTCATTATTCCCGAAGGAGGGCGTAACTTAGTTGCCCTCGATATGCTCATCAAACGGGTAGAAAGACATCTCGGTTTTTCTCTCGATTCCTCGGGGCGAATTGACAGCCTCTGAGCGCGTTGCAGAAAAAGGTGTTTGCGAACCCCTTTCAGGTCACGAAAAGAAAACGAGGAAGGTGAGATGTCACAGGCAGCCGACACCTCGCATATGAGGATTGCCGGATATGCCATCGCGGTTATTCGAAAATCCCAAAAGAATCTGTACCTACGGGTGAAGAAGGGGAAGATTGTAGTAACTGCGCCGCGGCACGTCACTGACTCCGAAATAGTTGAATTTGTAGAGTCGAAATCGGCGTGGATTGCCCGCCACATCAGTTCGTATTCTCAGCGCAACGACGAGTGGAAAACGTGGGCGCTCCACCCGGGTGAAACAACCCGCATCTTTGGGCGCCCCCGCACGCTTCGACCACTGCATACTGACCGCGGGGAAATTGATAGTGACAACCGACCGCCCTATCGGCAGTGGGAGCTAAAATCCAATGAACTTGCGATCGTGAATGCTCACCGCTTGGAGCAGACAGCCATGCGAAAGCTACTGTCGGAGATTTTGCGCGAAGAAATAGACGGACTACTCAATCACTGGATTCCGCTCATCGGCCGAGCTCCTAGTCGCTTAGTCATACGCCCAATGGTTAGCCGGTGGGGTAGCTGCCGCAAAGTAAGCCGAGCAATTACGATGAACTTGTATCTGGTCCATCTCGACCGGTCATATATAGAATATGTCCTCGTTCACGAACTAACCCACCTGCACGTCGCAGGCCACGGTCGGGAGTTTTACAGCCGAATGGACCATTATCTACCGCAGTGGAAAATCCTGAGGCGAGAACTCAACACATTTATTCTGGCGTAGTGGCGCTGGCGATGCGGCGTCTCGTCAACCTGGAGAGCGCCGCATCCGCGTCAACCTCAGGAAGTAAAAGCCGCCGCTACCGCTAATTTGAGCGCACCTTGGAACTTCGTCTCGCGATCCTCTGCACTCATATCTTGGGAGTGGTCTAGGAGGTGGTCCGAAACAGTCAAGACGGTAAGCGCTTGCTTGTCGAATTCCGCGGCTACTCCGTACATAGCAGCGGCCTCCATATCGACACCGAGAACGCCGTACTGCGCTAACCTATCAACCTGTCCTTCGGGTGTTAGATAGAAATGGTCGCGAGAAATAATCGTTCCCACGTGCACATTGTCGGTATCGGAGGCCGCATCGACAGCTGCTCGCACCAGAGGATAGGAGGCTACGGCAGAAAAATGTAGCCCCGGTAACCGGAATGTATTCATCGCGGAATCCGTATGTGCTCCAAGCGCTACCACGACATCTCCCACCCGCACTTTCGGCGAAATACCGCCGCATGTACCTACCCGAATCACGCGTTCTACACCGAACTCGCGAAAGAGTTCAGTGACGTAGATAGTGGCTGAGGGCTGTCCCATCCCCGACCCCATAACTGATAGGGGGCGGCCATCAACCGTACCGGTAAAGCCCAGCATCCCTCTGACATCGGTAACGAGCCGAGCATCGTCCATGAGCGTATTGGCAATGCGCTCAGCTCGCTTGGGATCGCCCGGCATGAGTACTGCCGGAGCGAAATCGCCTGGTCGCGCATTGATGTGGGGAGTAGTCATAATTGCAACACCTTTCTGTTGGACACCAGCGCAATAATCTAGTCACATACTAGTGTGACCCATCACTCTTCAGGGATCCTAATGCCCACACTGAGAGACGCTATATCCCATTTGGGGTAAACCGGCGTATATTTTCGACATCTCGTCGACTTTAGGAGATCTCATGTCAGCTACGTCCCAAGGAACAGATTCTCACCGGGGAATCCGTGATAGCTGGACTGGTCAATACGGCTTTTTGATGGCCGCTATTGGATCGGCAGTTGGCCTCGGAAACATTTGGCGCTTTCCTGGCGTCGCCTACTCCAACGGTGGAGGGGCTTTTATTCTCCCCTATCTCATAGCTCTTTTATTCGCCGGTATCCCAATCCTTATGCTCGACTACGCCCTCGGGCACAAGTACCGGGGATCTGCACCGCTCACTTTCCGCAGACTCAATGAGAAATTCGAGTTCCTCGGTTGGTGGCAGGTGCTCGTCTCATTCATCATCCTGGTGTATTACGCGGTCATTATTGCGTGGGCGGCAATGTACGCTATCTATTCAGTCAATATGGCATGGGGTGAGAGTCCACTCGACTTCTTCGTCGGTGACTTCCTCCAAGCTTCGGGTGAACTCATTTCCTTTACCCCCGTGTGGCATATCCTTATTCCACTTGTTTTCATCTGGATCTTCGTACTCGTTGTACTAGGACGCGGGGTTTCCCGAGGCGTTGAGGCTGCCAACAAAGTATTCCTGCCTCTACTCGTACTCCTATTCCTCATCCTCGTCATCCGGGCTCTTTTCTTGCCCGGAGCAATCGATGGCCTCAACGAGTTCTTTACTCCCGAATGGGATGCACTATTCGACGGCACAGTTTGGCTTGCCGCTATGAGTCAGATTTTCTTCTCCATGTCGATAGCCTTCGGAATTATGCTGACGTACGCCTCCTATCTGCCAAAGAAAACGAATCTCACTGGAACAGGACTGGTGGCAGGTTTCGCTAACTCCAGCTTCGAGATCCTCGCCGGTATTGGTGTTTTTGCAACGCTCGGATTCATGGCGCATCAGCAAAGTGTAACCGTTGACGAACTTGAGGGCCTCACGGGGCCAATTCTGTCATTCGTGACCTTTCCGAAAATTATTTCCATGATGCCGGGAGGCGCCCTATTTGGCGTTATTTTCTTTACCTCGCTGACTCTGGCCGGTATTACCTCGCTACTATCTTTGCTCCAGGTAGTATCGTCTGGTTTCCAAGACAAGTTCGGACTCAATCCACGCCGAGCGGCAGTCACCGTCGGAAGCGTATCTGCCGTTGTTTCGGTAGTTTTGTTCTCCACCACCACCGGGCTCAACACCCTCGATATTGTCGACTCATTCATCAATAATCTCGGGGTAGTATCGTCCGCAATCGTCATGACACTGCTGGCGTACTTTGCTGTTCCTAAGATCAGAGCTTTACGCAACCACCTCAACATGTCGTCACCAATTCAAGTGCCTCGAGCGTGGGATTATATTGTTGGCCTTATCGTTCCGGCAGTTCTCGCCATTATGATGTTCCAAGCCATTGTGGACTATCTAACCGAGGGCTACGGTGACTGGGCTCCCGGATCTGCAAATATTTTGATCTTTGGTTGGGGCACAATCGCCATCGCAGCCATCGGAGCGCTCATCTTTACTTTCTTGCCGTGGAAGCCGAATGTCTCGCAAGAAAAGATCATTCGTTATAAAGGAGAAGAAGACTAATGGAACCAACAGCACTTATACTCATGGTCTTTACCATCCTCGTCGTGTGGGGAGGGCTGGTAGCCTCGGTAGTCGCACTCCAGAGTCTGACTACTCCCGAACCAGAGGATGAGCCAGTAGGCCCCATGACCGATTAACTATCCTTGACGTCATCTAGAATAGTGCCGGGATCGTTGCGATCCCGGCACTATAGTTTTAACTCGGTGGGGTTTGCATGACGTACTCACTTGTTGCTTTCGATCTCGATGACACTCTGGCGCCGTCGAAGTCACCGCTTCCAAAGGCTATGAATAACGCTCTTGTCGAGCTACTTAAGCACGTTGACGTATGCGTGATCTCCGGTGCCAATGCGACTCAATTTCGCAACCAGTTTCTCAATAACTTAACTGCGACGCAGAGTGAGTTGGAACGTTTACACATTATGCCGACTTGTGGAACTCACTATGAGCGTTTCGTTGATGGGCAGTGGAAGATACTCTACCGTCACGAACTAGACGAGCATACGCGGGCGAAAGCGCGTGAAGTCCTCGAAAATACCGCTCGCGAGCTCGGTCTGTGGGAAGACAATCCTACCGGTGCGATTATCGAAGATCGCGGCAGTCAGCTCACTTTTTCCGCCCTCGGTCAAGACGCTTCTTTGGAAGATAAGCGAGCCTGGGACCCAACGGGGGAGAAGAAAATACGATTGCGTGACGCGGTTGCTTCGCAATTACCACTGCTGGAGGTCCGAGCCGGTGGTTCAACCTCGGTAGATATTACCGAAAAGGGTATTGATAAGGCCTACGGTATGGCTAAACTCGTCGAGCAGACGGGCTATTCGCCCCAGCAGATTGTTTTTATCGGAGACAGACTTGATCCGGCAGGAAACGATTATCCGGTGCGGGCAGCCGGATATCCTACGATTGCGGTGGACGGGTGGGAGCACACCGTGGAGGTCATCGCCGAACTCATTAACAGCTTTGATTCTTCACAGGAAATCTAAACCGTCGAGGCCGCGACAGTAGGTCTGCGGGCTAGGTAGCTGGAGGATCATTTCGTACGCGAGAGGCCCAAAAGGCTACCGCGGCGGCAGAAGCGACATTGAGAGAGTCTACTCCGCCTTTCATTGGGATTATCACTGAGGTGTCTGCGCTGGCCACGGTACGATCTTTCAGACCATACCCTTCCGCACCGAGAATCCACGCGATTTTCATCGAAGAATCTGCCAGTGTGTATTCGAATTCATCGAGCGTCAATGCCTCTGGAGTGAGCGCTAGCGCAGCCGTGTGAAAGCCGTAGGAAGCGAAAAGCTCAGAGGCTGGCCACTGCTCTAAACGCGTCCACGGTACTTGGAATACGGTCCCCATCGAAACTCGAACAGAGCGGCGAAATAACGGATCAGCACAAGACGGGGTGACTAGCACTCCGTCAATGCCGAGTGCAGCGGCAGAGCGGAAAATCGCGCCAACATTTGTATGGTCGACAATATCTTCTAATACTGCGACGCGGCGAGCGGTATGCAAAATATCGTTGGCTTGCGGAAGTGGACGACGAAACATGGAAGCAAGCGCTCCTCGATGCAGATGAAAGCCAGTCAAGGTGCGCAAAACATCCTCTGAAGCGACGAAAACTGGAACGTCACCACCATCTGGACCGAACCGTTCGAGGATTTCCCGCATAGAATCAACCCATTTGGGCGCCATCAGAAATGAGCGAGGACGGAAACCGGCATCGATAGCGCGGATGATAACGTTCTTCGATTCGGCCATAAATAAGCCCAGTTCTGGCTCCGACTTCGATCGCAACGCGACGTCAGTCATATGCATATAGTCGCGTAGTCGCGAATCAGACAAATCAGATAGCTCAATGATCACTGTTTCATTATCTCTATTTTTGTCCACAGGGGGATATCCACAATTGCCAAATGCAGTTATCTATCCACAGCGCGACCGCCGGGCACTGGGTGCGTATACAGCGCAGCCCCATCATGGTTTCAACTCAATCACCACCGAAGGAGAACCCAATGACCACAATAAAGCCAGCATTAAACAGAAGTGACGAAGGTTTCTACGGTATGCGCGGTTGGACAACGAAACTGGAGATTCGTTCTATTCTCCGGCCCTACCTCACCGAATC
Organism: Actinomycetaceae bacterium; assembly: GCA_030537795.1. Lineage (GTDB taxonomy): Bacteria > Actinomycetota > Actinomycetes > Actinomycetales > Actinomycetaceae > Gleimia. The sequence continues at coordinate 18,190 of JAUNVE010000017.1, read as the reverse complement.
AGTTTTTCCATGGCTGGCAGATGAAGCGAATGAATCGGAGGAGTTAGCAGATTATGAACCTTTTCACGGTCTCAAAGCCAGTGCCGCGCAACGTTTACTGGCGGTGCTGCCCGAGCGTAATCTCACCGAGCGGCAGAACTTTTCCCCCACTTGCGAAGCTATGCTTCGCGCTGCTGCCAATCACCCCAGCGAGGTTGAACTTGTCGGCTACGCCATTGGACCTGCACGTCAGGACGAACGAGTAAGTATCGAAGGTTTGATTTACTACTGGGACGGTGAAGATAGATTTAATCCGACAACCCAACACGCTCGAACCAGACTGTGGGAAACTATTCGCAACAAACTGGAACTTCATTCGGCAACTCTGCCGCCCGATGAACTTCATCGTTTTCGTCCTGCCTGGGATCCGCGTAGAGAAGGCTGGTGGGTGTGGTGGGATTAATCGTGAAATCCTTCCCTCGCCACGACCTATGACCGATACCATACATATGTGTATAGATGGATTTTTGATCACGCGATTACTCGAACCGACCCTGAAAATGCCCATGAGGCGGTTGTGGAAGCTTGCCGAATTGCAGGGGCTTCGCGAGCGCCTTTAGCGCTTGCGCATGCGCTATTTGACTGGCGCGATACGTCGCTAACTGCGCATGAGACCTTCTTGCCCCGCCGCTTAAAGGGACGTCTGGGGATGGCGGCTGGTTTCGATAAGAATGCGGTGGCCATCAAAGCTCTATGCGCTCTCGGATTCGGTTTCGTCGAAATCGGCACTGTGACTCCAAGACCTCAGCCGGGCAACCCTCGTCCGCGTCTATGGCGTCTGCCTCAAACCCGTGAAGTGCGCAACCAGATGGGATTTAACAACGACGGAGTTCACGTCGTTGCCGAACGACTGCGTCAGCTGCGCCGTAGTCGGGATGGGCGAGCGCTGATAGTTGGCGCAAATATCGGCAAAAATAAGCTCACGGCGAATGAGGACGCTCCGCGAGATTACGAAATCTGTGCCCGCACACTGGCCCGCTACGTCGACTTTCTGGTAATTAACGTGTCCTCACCTAACACTCCCGGCTTACGCGATCTGCAAAGTGTCGAATCTTTAGAGCAAATTGCCCGAGCTACGATTCGTGCAGCCCGTGAAGGTGCTGGACGCCAAGTGCCCGTTTTCATTAAAATCGCGCCCGATCTTGCAGACGACGCGGTAATAGCTACGGCGGCTCTCGTCAACACCTTAGATCTGGCGGGAGTGGTGGCCACCAATACGACTATCAACCACGACTACGGGAGCGGAGGAGTATCGGGGCCTCGGCTGAAAGAACGTGCGCTCGAAATTATCCGGATGCTACGACGCGAACTCGACGATCACCGCACCATTATTGGTGTGGGAGGGATTACTTCGATTGAAGACGCGTATGATTTTATGGAAGCCGGTGCTGATCTGCTGGAAGCTCTCACTGCCTTTATATATAACGGTCCAGCGTGGCCCGGTCGTATCAATAGGGCGCTGGCCGAGTGGTCTTGTGCAGAGTGAGTTACCGTTTGCTAGATCGTTTTTGAGGAAACTCGCCGCGAGCCACTTGAGGTTTCGGTTGGCGCCAGCGCCGAGCCATCACCATACGCGAAAAAACGTAGAATCCAGAGCGACGCGGCCATTCTTCCTGAGGGTATTTCTCCAGCGCCAGTTTCTTAATGCGGTGGTTGACCCACACGGCCTCACCAACTGACAGAAACAGTAAACCGTAGGTTCCCCACGAAATAAAGGAAACAATAAACTGCGCCATCTGCGGTGAGGTGTATTGAACGAGTAAAACCATACCGAGCATAGCCAAAATGAGAATGAACATGGCGGGGAGCACGAACTCAGCTAGAGACCAACGCGCGTCAATATAATCGCGGGTGAAACGGCGGATTCGGCCGCGGTCACGCAAGGGGAGATATCGCTCATCTCCCGTTTCCATCGCTTGTTGCTGACGTCGCCACATTTCATTTTGGCGTTCGCGAGCCAGCTTCTTTGCCAGCTTGCGGTCTCTGGGGATCATGTCCCGTCGCCGAGCCGCTTCTGCCTCTTTTCGGGTAGGAGTTGGCCGCCCCTTGCCAGGACGCCGCTGGCGGGCGGGCGACTCACTCGAAGACTGTTTTCGCTTTCCAAACACGGCTCTACTGTACCTGAAGCTGTGCCGAAACCGAATCTGTGAATAGGCAGACTGCGATAATCGCCCCCGTGTTGCTAGCGTAGAGACGTGAATACAAAACTCAATGACAAACTAGAAGCTATCTTTCCTCGCCTAGTTGACGAACTGTGCGAGCTTATTAAGATCCAGTCGATATCCTCGCCATCTTTTGACCAGGAGAATGTGTGGGACTCGGCGCGCCACGTCGAAAAACGCTTTGCGCAACTGGGATTGACAACCCGTATCCTCAGCGAAAAAACTCCAGATGGGAAGTCGGGGCGCCCTGCGGTGGTCGCGCAGACACCTCGTATCGAGGGAGCTCCTACAGTGTTGCTATACGCCCATCACGACGTGCAACCCGTGGGAGATGAAAGCCGGTGGGATACTCCTCCATTCGAGCCCACAGTACGCGGTGACCGTCTGTTCGGAAGAGGATCCTCTGACGATGGTGCCGGAATCGTTACCCACTTGGGTGCCCTTCAACTTCTAGGCGATGATCTAGCGGTAAATGTGACGGTATTTATTGAAGGTGAAGAAGAAATCGGATCGCCTTCCTTTGCGAATTTCCTAGCTGCGCATCACGAACTTCTCGCCGCCGACTATATTATTGTCGCCGACTCAGATAACTGGACCGTAGACACTCCCGCCCTCACTGCGAGTTTGCGTGGTTTGGCCGATGCCACCGTGCGTGTGCGCGTACTCGACCACGCTTTACACTCCGGTATGTACGGAGGGCCGGTGCTAGATGCCGTGACTGTCGCTGCCCGTCTTATTGCTAGCTTCCATGATGAACAAGGTCGCGTAGCTGTTGATGGTTTGGGAGGAACAACTACCGCCGATGTCGATTATCCGGAGGACGCTTTTCGGCGCGATACATCGCTAGTGGAGGGCGTCGAATTAGCGGGAGTCGGAGATCTCGCATCGAGGATGTGGACCCAGCCAGCCCTATCAATTATCGGTTTTGATGCCACCTCAGTAGCGCATTCTTCTAACACCATTGCGCCTGAATGTCAGTTTAAAGTGTCGTTGAGAACTGTTCCGGGGACGGACTCATCAGCGGCTATGGAGGCATTGCGCCGCCACGTAGAAAATAATCGGCCCTTCGGCGCTCAAGTCGATTTCATCGAAGGTGAGATAGGACCCTCATACCAGGCTGATCTAACCTCGAATGCCAGTACGGTTGCCCACGAATGTCTGCGCGAAGCGTGGGGGACTGAGTCCGTTAATATCGGTGTAGGCGGATCAATTCCCTTTATCGCTGACTTTCAACGTGAGTTTCCCGATGCGCAAGTAATTGTGACAGGAGTGGAAGATCCTGCCTCTCATGCGCATTCGGAAAATGAATCACAGAGTCTTCGCGTACTGAAGGCCGCAGTCCACGCTGAAGCACTTATGCTCCAGCGCTTCGCACAATAATGACGGAGCATTTTCGCGCACTTACGGTTGCGGGGGAGGAACTAACCGACCCCGCAACCGCTGAAGTAATCAGCCCGGCCAAACTGGTGGACGACATCCGTCAAATCAGTGGATCTGTCGATACCCATACAGTTGACGTGACCGCGCGTTGCGCCCCAGACACCTTGCAACAGGCCGGCTATCACGTGATTCCATCTCACCAGGTGAAAAACCTTGAGAGGTGGGCCTCACCAGGTAGAGAAACCCTGACCATCGCTCATCACGAAGTCTCCGCCCCCGATGCCGATGGTGATCCCGGGAGGATTGACGCTCTGCTTGAACTAGCCGGAATCACGGGACAAGACCCTAACGCCTCCTCCCGGACAATTCTGATGGCACTGGAAAGAATCCACGGAAGCTGGGAACCACTGCGGGTAGCGGAAGACGCCCCGTGGTTTACTCAGCGAGAATTACTCAAGCAGATACGTCGGCTCGCCATGACTCGAATGGCCGGCAGGCATCTGCGAGTATTGACCACCACTAGTCGCCCTCTGCTCGGACTAGATTCAACTCTCGCAGTAACCAAGAATGGCATGGCGACAACCGGAATTTCCACCCAGCTCATTTCCAATCTCACGCAGTTTTATTCCAACTACACGATGATTTCGGAGGCCGAAAACCTCGCACCCAGCGCCGTCACAAACTATGCGAGACTTCCTGGTAGCGGTGCCGCGCACGGGTTAGCAGCATTGACGTTGGGGCTTCGAGGCTCAGTTACGCCACTGGTGGAGCAACTCCTCTCGATACCTTCAAACCGACAAAAGTTCAGTAACAGCAACCTCATTGTCACCACCATTGATACGCTCCATCCACAAACGGTGCATGATTCCCATATCGGGCCACTCGCTGAGATAGCAGCAGCCCAGGCCACACCTTTGATTGCTTTCACTCATGAAACATCGCTTTCTCGGCATGAGCAGGCCGAATGGGGACTTCATGCGGTGTATCAAGTACCGGCGGGAAGCATAAGCTCATTTATAGTACGTGTCCTCACCTCAACGTGGCTTCGCAAAGACGTGAGATAAACCGCCTGGACGTGCCTTTGCCGGCTAACAGCAGTAAAGTTGATGCGGTAGCAGCATAGTCTCAGGTAAGGAAAAATATGCACGACGACGATGACTTCCCCACGCATGAAGTAACTTTGACAGACGTGGCAGCTGATAAAGTGCGGAGCCTGCTTGACCAGGAAGGCCGTGACGATCTGCGGTTGCGTGTTTCAGTATCTCCTGGGGGCTGCTCAGGATTGATTTATTCATTGTATTTTGATGAACGTATTCTCGATGGTGATGCCGTGCGAGATTTTGATGGTGTTGAAGTGGTCGTAGACCGCATGTCGGTGCCGTATCTCAATGGTGCTACTATCGACTTTTCCGACACTATTGAAAAACAGGGATTTACCATAGAAAATCCCAACGCAACCGGTAGTTGCGCCTGTGGAGAGTCCTTCCACTAAATCTAGAGATAATCATTAACCCACTTGTGAACGGCTTTTCGGTGAAGACAAAACTTCTTGTACCCTTCGTGATTTCAGTACTCAGTTTGGGAGCATTGGCGGGATGCTCGTCTACCAACGGCAACGCAAACGATGGCTCTACACCATCGCCCGCAGCTCATGACAGTACCGATGCGGAATCCGCCAGTGTACCGGTGGACCGCAACTACGACGGTGCAATTCCGGAAGTTGAAGGCGAATACGCTAAGAGTGCCACAATCCTTCCTAGTGATGGTGCAGAACCAACCGATACCGTGGTTGCCCACACTATTACCGCAGGTGACGGTCCAGAAGTTACCGCTCACGACTTTGTATCAGCGCATTACGTCGGTTCTCTATGGGATGGAGAAGTATTTGACTCATCCTTTGCGCGATCTCCCGGAGAAAATCCAACGCCGGCTGTGTTCTCGCTCCAGCAGGTGATTCAAGGGTGGACCTACGGCCTCGAGGGGCAGCATGTGGGTGACCGCGTTGAGCTCATTATTCCCTCCACCTGGGGGTACGGTGACCAGGCACAGGGAGACAAAATTCCCGCCAACTCCACGCTGGTATTTGTTGTCGACATTGTCGACGCGGTTAATCCCGCCGATTATTCAGCCTTAGAGGAGGCGGAAAAAACCACCAATGATCTTCCTGCTGGTATGGCAGTCAAAGGGGATCTCGCACACAAGCCCACAGTAACATTCGACAAGGATGCTACCCCTCCCGCGGATGATGTCGCTATTGTTCTGGCACGCGGCACCGGTGACCCAGTGAAAGAAACCGACGTTGTAATATTCCACGCCACGGTAGGCGAATGGGGTAAAGAAGCCGGAATTGAATCATCTTGGGATCAGGGGGAAGCTCAAAGTAGCGGTCAACCCGCCGGTGATAGCCCAGGAATTACCGGTATGCCAGTCGGCAGTCGCACCTTTATTACCCTCAAACAGGAAAACCCGGGAGAGCATCCACTTTTCGCTATTATCGATATCGTTGCCGTTGTGCCGAATGCCCAATAGCATGACCTTAACAGTCACTCATGAAACGCTTGAATCAGCTAAGATTTCGATGGGTGAACCCGCGCACCACAACTACCGAGGAGACTGACAATGGTAGCCGCAACCGATGAAAAACACGTCCACATCTTGCTCTACAGCGATGATGCAGACCTCCGACAAGCGGTGAAAAATGCCATCGGAATACGCCCGGCCAAAGACATGCCCCGAGTGGCATGGGTGGAGGCTGCCACCGCGGATGGCGCCATCATGAAGTTCGAGGAGAACACAATTGACCTCATTATCGCCGACGGAGAAACACAAAAAGTTGGCGGTATGGCTCTTCTCAGACGCATCGAAATAGAATACGAGAAACTTCCGCCCTCACTCGTGCTTATCGCACGCCAACAGGATGAATGGCTCGCCAAGTTTGCTGGCACCACCGCGGTTCTAGCTACTCCACTAGATCCAATCGATCTAGCCGACTCAGTAACAGCACTATTAAAGGACGCGAATGTCTGATCTCGAATGGACCACCGTCATTGCGCGTCTATGCAGTGGTAAAGACCTAACAGTTGACCAGGCATATGCCATGATGGATTCGGTCATGTCGGGTGAATTAGGGGAAACAAAACTAAGCTCTTTCCTTACGGCACTGCGCGTTAAAGGTGAATCCATTGATGAAGTGCGCGGTCTGGCCGACGCCATGCAAGATCACGCCCGTCGGATCGATGTGCCAACTGACGTTCTCGACATTGTGGGCACCGGTGGCGACGGTGCCCACACGGTCAATATCTCGACGATGGCTGCTATCGTTATCGCCTCAACAGGAATTCCGGTAGTCAAACATGGAAATCGGGCGGCTACCTCGGCCTGCGGTTCGGCCGATGTCCTCGAAAGACTCGGCATCAACCTTGAGCTCGAACCCGATCACCTCGCTCGCCTTCTCGAGGAAGTCGGCATCACCTTTCTGTTTGCCAACCGCTTCCACCCGTCGATGAAATACGCGGCTTCGGTGCGTCGAGACCTCGGTTTTCCCACCGTTTTCAATATCTTGGGCCCATTGACGAATCCAGCAAAGCCACAGGCCTGCGCAATCGGCGTCTCACGACCTGAAGCTGCCGAAATCATGGCCGGTGTATTTGCCTCTCGCGGTACGCGGGCGCTGGTGTTCAACGGGGCTCGCCGCGGCCTCGATGAGCTCAGTACTACGGAGCCGGCCCACCTTTGGGTTGCCGAATACGACAAGGTGCAGCATATGATCATCGATCCAGTAGAGCACCTTGGGTTGGAGCCTGCTACGGTTGACGATCTGCGCGGTGGAGACGCGCAGGTTAATGCCCGCGTGGTGAAAGATCTATGCGAGGGGGCAACTGGTGCCATTCGCGATGCGGTTGCCCTCAACGCAGCTGCTGGTATTGTCGCCTACCGCATATTGGGTTCGGCTCAGCGCCCTCACGATCAAGATTCGATTATCGCTGCCTTGCGCTCAGGTTATGCGCAGGCCTGCGAAGCAATCGATACGGGGGCAACTACTCGTACCCTGAGCCGCTGGGTGGAAGCGAGCTCAGACAAGTAGTTTCATTCGATACCCAGATGAAAACCGGCTTCCAAGTCTGCCTGCGAATATTCTCGGAACGCAATATGAGTTTTCAGATAGCGAACCCCCGGGATCTTTCCAATGGAATCCGGTACCACCCGCGCCAAATCCTCGTGTTCGCGAACGCGAACTATCGCGATGAGGTCATCGTCGCCAGTTACTGAATAGACTTCGCGTACACCCTCGACATCAGCGATTTTTTGGGCGACCTCGGGAATCTGATCAATATTCGCTCGAATCATAACGATAGCGGTGAGCACAGCCAGTCCTTTCAACGGTGATGATTCGATTCTACTGGAATGCACTGACGGGGGAGAAAGGACCTACTGTGATCGTCGAGATGGTCCCGGCAACTGATCGAGAAATGCGAGATCTCGTGCCGCTGAATCTATTGGACAACTCCACGAATCGTCAGAATCCCATGCAATGAGGCGCGCACCGCGCTGAAATACGTCGCGGCTAATGACTCGCACTTCCTCCCATGTTGCGTGAGCTAGATATTCACGAGCTGGTAGCGCAGATAACGCGCATAGCGCGTCTGCATCGCCAGCGGGGGAGGTACCTGGCGGGGTGCGCCTCGACCCCAGGAGCCGACCTCGTGAGGCGGCGTGGAGACGCCAGCCGCCCTCAACTAGATGATGCCCCCAGACCAGCAGACGAGCACGCGCGATGAGCGCGGTGTCTCGTTGTCTTTCAACACCGTGAAGATAGTAAAACAGATGATCACGAATGGTGGCCGCCTGCTCATATTCACCGGTTTCGGCGAGTTTTCGCATGAGGGCATTGGCTGCGTCAACGACTTCAGATCCTCGTGCGGCAACGAGACGAGCGGCAGTTTCTCCGTCCTCGACAGATACGGGACGAACCGATACGGTTTCAAGTGGATCGTAGCTGTATCCGAGAGATAGGAGGATGGCGCGACGGGCTTTGAGGGCGTGGCTCACCCGACGATAGGGGCCCAGAGCGCCTAGCGCTTCAGAGGCTTCTAATCGGTGAGTGATTTCGAGGCTACCGTTGCGAAACACCAGCCAGGTAGTATCGCGCTGATGGCGAGAAGCGGAATTGAACAGGGGTTTCTCATCTCGGATCCGCTGTAATTCAAGAATACGTGCGTCCAATGTCGACACCACGGGAGTCACCGTCACGCGCTCTACTTGATCGAGCATAGATCGGATTCTGTCGCGTTTTTCCGCGGCTGAAAAATACGATCTAACCCGGGAGCGACAGTTCGTTGCTGAGCCGATGTAGAGCGGAATATTCGAATCCCCGTAAAAGGTATATACCCCGGGGCTAGTTGGCAGATCAGCGGCGAGAGCGACTTTTTTGCGATGCCGGTAGGGCACCGTTTGGGAGGCCACCATGAGGTCGTCAAAGGTTCGTGCACCAGCCTGCTCCAGACGGTCAATCAAACCGGAAAATACAGCCACGCAGGTATGCGCGTCTGCTAGAGCCCGATGCGCATGAGGGGTGGGTACACGAAAGAACTGTGCGAGTGTCGGCAACCGATGACTAGAAACCACCGGACGCGGAAGGATTGTTCGAGCAAGGGCCAGGGTGTCGAGCGCGTAGGGACGCGGCCAGGATAATCCGTGCTCATGACAAGCTCGAGTGAGAAAACCACAATCGAATTCCGCGTTGTGGGCCACTAAAATCGCCTCCGTGAACTCAGCAAAGTCAAGAAACTGTGTGAGGGCATCTTTCGTAGATAGCCCCGATTCGACCATGGAGGGAGTAATGCCAGTCAGTGCGGTGATTTTGGGTGGAATAGGGATACCGGGATTGACGAGTGTCGAAAACTCGTCCACGACGTGTCCGCCGCGGATTTTAACGGCCCCGATTTCTGTGATGGAGTCGCGGGCGGTAAGTCCGGTGGTTTCAATATCGACCACGACGAAAGTATGCGACCAGACATCACCGAGAAAGTCGATGTCTTCACTATCGAATGAAGGTGAGCGAGAAAGTCTGCGCACTACTTCGGGAGAACGGGGGCCCCATGGGCGGTAATCCACTCTTTTCCCTCCAAATCGCGGATGTCGGTTGTCGACACCCTAAGTTTGCACTATTGGTTAGTGCCAATGCGTCATAAAGTGAAGAATAGCGAACTAGACTGACACAATGAGAGATAGATTCTCACCATAGTATCCAGGAGGTAAAGAGAGTGCTCTACCAGGTTCTAAAAACGGGAGCTGGCCCGCTGATGAAAGCGGTATACCGTCCGTGGATTCGTGGGAAAGAGAATATTCCATCAAAAGGCCCGGGAATCTTAGCGTCTAACCACCTGGCTGTTTTTGATTCAGTCTTTCTCCCGCTCATGATTGACCGCGAGGTGGTATTCATGGGGAAATCCGATTATTTCACCGGCACCGGTTTCAAGGGCAAACTCACTGCTAAATTCATGCGTGCAGTAGGTACTATTCCGGTTGACCGCTCATCGGGAAAGGCTGCTGAAGCAGCCCTGCGAACCGGACTTAACCGTTTGCGGGAAGGCGAGCTCTTCGGCATCTATCCAGAAGGTACTCGCAGTCCCGATGGACGTTTGTATCGAGGTAAAGTTGGCGTCGCCCGCCTCGCCCTCGAATCTGGAGCCCCCGTCATTCCGGTGGCGATGATTGGCACGAATATCGCACAACCCATTGGTCAAAAAATCCCCAGTCTCCATCGCGTCGGTATAGTTGTCGGCGAACCGCTTGACTTCTCTCGCTATCGAGGGTTGTCCCGAGATCGCTACACCTTGCGAGCAGTTACCGATGAAATCATGTACTCGCTGATGAGCCTATCCGGGCAGGAGTACGTCGATCTTTACGCAGCGGATGTTAAAGCCCAGCTTGCCAAGGAAGGCAAGTTCGCCGGCCCCGTACCCGGCGGTGCGAAGGCCCCAGGTGGACGCAAAGCCCCCGAAGTAGACGTTCCCCAACCAGAAGAAAACGACGATGCGGATAAAGATTAAATGAGTGTGCCGACCTAGGACGTCCGGCACGATGAGCTCATCTGCCACCCACTACGATAAAGTGACGTATAAGAACACTCACGGATCTGTTCCCTAACCGAAAGGTATTTTCATGTCAGTTCAACGTGTCGCCCTCCTCACGGCAGGCGGTTTCGCACCTTGTCTATCATCTGCTGTTGGCGGCCTTATCGAACGCTATACGGAACTCGACCCGGAAATTGAGATTATTGCCTATCAGCACGGCTATCACGGTTTACTTTCTGGTAACTATCTCACCATTACTCCGCAAGCACGCGCTAAAGCCGGTCTGCTCCACGAATATGGTGGCTCACCGATCGGTAACTCCCGCGTCAAACTGACAAATAAACAGGATCTTGTTGACCGGGGTCTAGTTGGCCCCGAAGATGACCCTTTGAAGGTCGCGGCTGAACGTTTGCGTAGCGATCACGTGGACGTTCTGCACACTATCGGTGGAGACGATACCAATACGACGGCTGCAGACCTGGCACATTACCTGGAAGAAAATGACTATCCGCTGACTGTCGTTGGCCTACCGAAAACCATTGATAACGATGTCATTCCGATCCAGCAGTCTCTGGGAGCGTGGACGGCCGCTGAACAGGCTTCACTATTTGCGCAGAATATTATTGGCGAACATCGTTCCAACCCGCGCATGCTCATTATCCACGAGGTGATGGGACGCAATTGCGGATACCTGACTGCCGCTGCTGCCTACAAGTACCGCCAGTGGTGGAAGAAGCAGGATTGGGCGCCTGAGCTGGGACTGTCGAAAGAACGGTGGGATATCCACGCCGTATTCATTCCGGAAGATAATGTAGAAATCGAAAAAGAAGCTAAACGCCTCAAGGCAATTATGGATGAAATCGGCAACGTCAACATTTTCCTCTCCGAGGGAGCCGGCGTCGTCGAAATTGTCCGCGAGATGGAAGCCAATGGTCAGGAAGTGCAACGCGACCCGTTTGGTCACGTCAAACTCGATACCATCAATCCCGGAGAATGGTTCGCAAAGCAGTTTGCTGAAAAAATCGGCGCAGAAAAAGTCATGGTACAAAAATCTGGCTATTTCTCACGCTCAGCTCGAGCTAATGCGGAGGATTTGCGTCTGATTAAATCGATGACTGACTACGCCGTCGAATGTGCTTTCCGCGGCGAATCCGGTGTTATCGGCCACGATGAAGAAGATGAAGGCAAACTTAAGGCCATTAGTTTCAAACGCATCGCAGGTGGAAAGAAATTCGACATTACAACACCGTGGTTTGTCGAAATGACGAACGAAATCGGCGAAGCTATTTCTCCTTCGCCACGACTGTGAGTTTCACTCACCTCTGAATGATTCATACCACTGACGAGGGGGGCTCGTTCCGGGTATTGGAACCAGCGCCCCTCGTGCTATGACTTCCGGGCTAATCTTAGGATCATGATTACAAACGAAACGTTTCCCTGGGACGGCTGGCGTGAACGAGAAGCCGCGCAACAGCCCCAATATCCCGATACCAATCGCCTACGCGAGGTGACATCGGCCCTGCGTAGCCGCCCCCCGCTGGTATTTGCGGGAGAAGCAGATGATTTACGTACTCAAATGGCAAGCGCTGGACGAGGCGACGCATTTATTCTCATGGGCGGGGACTGTGCGGAAACGTTCCACGACACCACTGCTGACCAGATTCGTCTGAAAATTCAGACCATCCTGCAGATGGCGGTTGTTTTGACCTACGGTGCATCGTTGCCGATCATAAAAGTAGGACGAATCGCCGGGCAGTATGCAAAGCCGCGGTCTTCCGATATGGAAACTCGCGACGGAGTGAGCCTACCATCCTATCGCGGGGATGCGGTTAACGACTTCGCATTTACCGAAGAAGCGCGGGTACCAGACCCGCAACGGCTCTTGGACATGTACCAGTACTCGGCATCATCACTGAATCTCATTCGTGCATTTACCAAGGGCGGCTACGCCGATATGCGTCACGTACACGCGTGGAATCGCGGATTTACAAAGAATCCAGCTTACGCGCGGTATGAAGCACTTGCCGAAGAAATCAACCGTGCCGTTAAATTCATGGAAGCTGCCGGCGCGGACTTTGAAGGACTGCGAGTCGTTGACTTATATTCCGCTCACGAGGCACTCCTGTTGGAATATGAGGCGGCTATGACCCGCGTCGACTCTCGCGGAGGAGAGTTCTACAATACGTCAGGACATTTTTTGTGGATCGGAGAGCGCACCAGAGATCCCGAGGGCGCCCATGTGGAACTTTTACGAAAGGTTCGCAATCCGGTTGGGGTTAAAATTTCGCAAACCGCGACGGCAGATGATCTGAAACGCTTAATGGATCGGTTAAATCCAGCAGGAGAGCCGGGGCGACTCACATTCATAACCAGAATGGGAGCGTCAAATATTCGCGATATGCTTCCGCCACTGCTGGAGGCAATCAAGGATGATGGGCGTCCAGTAACCTGGGTATCTGATCCGATGCACGGAAATACAATAGCCACAGCTTCGGGATACAAAACTCGTGATTTTGACACAATCATGGATGAAGTTGAAGGCTTCTTTGAATCGCATCGACAGGCGGGTACGATCCCCGGCGGTCTACATATCGAACTGACCGGCGATGATGTCACCGAGGTTATCGGGGGGTCGGAGCACCTAGACGAACTGCGTTTAACGGAACGGTATGAAACACTCGTCGACCCGCGTCTTAATCACCAGCAATCGCTGGAAATGGCGTTTCGGGTAGCAGAGCTAATTCGCGGATTTTAGCCCCTTATACCATTCGGATGGTAACGGTTGAACCCACACGAACTTCGGTTCCGACTCCGGGTTCAACCATCACCACGCGACCGAATTGAGCGAATACTCGCTCGATATTGACCACCAGCCCGCGAGCTTCCAGTGCAGCTACCGCTTCATCTTCAGTCATCCGCACCACATTGGGCACCGTCGTCATTTCCGGGCCCAAGGAGATGACGAGACTAATGGAGTCTGAGCGGTATCGGATCTCATCAGCTACCGGGTCTTGGCTGATCACTAAACCGGCTTCCACGTCATCGGAAAACTCTTCTGAGGTCGATACTTGCAAACCGAGATCCGTCAGCGTGCTACTCGCCTCATCTTCGGATATTCCCACTACGTTGGGAATGGTGATGGGTTCTCTTCCCTTTGACACCACTGCAGTGACTGTTGAGTGATGTTTAATGGACTGGCCGGGCGACGGATCAGTGGAGATAATCAAACCTTTTTCAACTGTTTCTGAATACTCCTCAGTGACCTCTCCCGGAGTCAGTCTGGCCGCGGTCAGGGTGTCTTCGAATTCGGAGCCGTCTGTGCCAATTAAGTCGGGTACTTCAATCATTTCCACACCCTTGGAGACAATGAGTGTGACGGTGCCGTTCTTATGCACCTTTTCATCCGGGCCCGGCACCGTAGAAATGACAATATTGGCAGGCACGTCATCATCAAAGGCGTCATCTCGCTGCACCGATAGATTGAGTGCTTTCAACGTGTCGATGGCGTCCTCACTGGTTACTCCAACAACTTGAGGGACGGGAATATAGGAACCGGGTCCGTACTCGAACCACCACCATGAAAAAGCAGCGCCAGCAGCGATCAGCAGGGTAAGTATCGTTGCAATCAGCACGGGAGTGCGGCGCTTCTTCTTTCGGGTGGGAGCCTTCGTTCTAATACGTTGAGACGATCGATCTGACACCGGCAGTGCCACTGTTTCTCCGCGCAAACGGATTTGGTCGGTAAGATCTTCCACATCTTTGGGGCCGACGTCAGAACGCTGAGCTAGGAGAGAATCCGGTAGTTCAGCCCGAAGTCGTACGAGATGGTCCAGAGCGGCCTGAGCATCATGTGGACGATCGATGGGATCACGAGCTGTTAACGCACAGACGAATTCATCAACCTCCGTGGGAATCCACTTTTCCACGGTGGAGGGAGCTGGAATATCCTCGTGGACGTGGGCCCACGCCACTTGCATCGCCGTTCGATTCTCATGTGGCGTATGTCCGGTGAGGAGCTCAAACAGCATGATACCGAGCGCATAGAGGTCCGTTCGCGCATCCGGTTCGCCTTCCGTAACGAGTTCGGGAGCGATATAGGCGACGGTGCCTAGCACGGATCCGGTGGTGGCAGCCGATACATCCGAGGCCGCTCGGGCAAGACCGAAATCGGCCACCTTAACTGGGCCGTCTGCAGGCACCAACACATTCTCAGGTTTAATATCGCGGTGAATGACACCTGTACGATGAGCCAGCGAAAGTGCATGCAAGATGGACTCGGTATAGGCGAGAGCTCTGCCTAGCGGTAATGCTCCTTCGCGATTGAGAATCGAACGGAGATTTGGGCCGTCCACCAACTCCATAACGAGATAGCCACTGCCGGCAACAACGCCCTGGTCAAATACAGATACCACGGAGGGGTGGATAATACGCGCAGCAGCTCGAGCTTCGCGGCGGAACCGCTGCACAAAATTGTCGGAGGCCGCTAAATGCGGATGCATCACCTTTATTGCTACCAGCCGATCGAGCCGCTCGTCTCGGGCCACATAAACCGTGGCCATACCGCCACGCGCCAGTAGCTGATTGACGCGGTACCGATCGTCAATCAGCATGCCAACGAGGGGATCAGCTAATGTCTGTTGATTGGGAGGCTGGGAAGTATCAGTGGGTTCATCGGGGAAAAGGTCTTCGGCGGCCTCATCGGAGGAATCTGTCGAGTCCGGTGAGCTTGAGCTGTGCTCATTATTGGCACTGTGATTATCGGTAACTGAGGGCGTGGTGGTCTGTTCAGCCGGTGTCGGTTCTTCGGTGTCTGCGGGGGCCGTTGCGGGCTCCTTGGAAGAACGAGCCGCCGGCGCTTGATCGCCTGCTCGTTTACGCCACGATGAAAAGATACCCACGTGCGAGATTGTACGCAACTGGGCGCTAAAGGAAGGGTGTGTGGGCCGGTGTGCCAAGTTTTTGTTCACTTCATACGCGATAGTATCGAGCCATGACTGAATTTTTAACCATGAGAGAAGCAGCGGACATGCTTGGAGTTATGCCTACTCGGATCAAACAGTTGTGGGCAGAGCACGACCTTCTCAAGGTCGATCACAATGGTAAACCGCATGTACCAGCTGACTGCTTAGTTCAAGACGAATACGGCTGGGTGCCACTGCCGTCACTGCGCGGCACCATTATCATGCTTCTTGACGCCGGCTTCACAGATGTAGAAGCCACTCGTTGGATTTTGTCCTATCAGGATGAATTGGATGAACGACCGATCGATAGTTTGCGTCGAAATCGCATTCGAGATGTGCGCAACGCCATTTTGCCGCTGTCCTTTTAAGTATTAGGTTGGAGCGAGTAATCGCGCTAACTCAGTGAACTCGTTGCACGAGAAGATCTCCGAATTGTCGAAGAACCTGTGTCTGTGCTGGCGTCAGGTCAAGGGTATCGACGATATCGTGCCCCTTCGTCACATATTCTTTGATAATCTCCTCGTGCCTGTGGAAGGCCCCAGTTTCACGAATAATCTCACGAACGGCGTCGATATGATCCTCCGATGCATCCGGGTTGCCCAGGACGCTAGCTATGGTTTCAATTTGTTGATCATTCGCCAGCTGAAGAGTCAACGCTAGTAAAACTGTGCGCTTTCCCTCGCGGATATCCGAGCTGGTGGGTTTACCAGTCAGTTCAGCATCACCAAAGATACCGATCACATCATCGCGCATCTGAAAAGCCAGGCCCCACGATTTTCCGACCGTTTCGATGGCTCTCAAGAGTTCTCGATCAGGGGATTGAAGCAAAGCTCCAAGGATGAGTGGCCGCATAACGGAATAATGCCCCGATTTTAAAGCGATGACATCGGTAACATCACGCTGTAGACTCTCTGGATTATCCAGTGGGGCGTGTTCTGTTAGGACATCGAGATATTGCCCCCATGCGACCTCTGCTGAAATTCGCGCCATGTAGGCGTGAATATGATTTGCCACCGCCGCATCCGTTACAGCCAGAGCCCGCGTAGTGGCTAGCTGGTTGAGGGAGAGAAGAAAATCCCCAATCAGTATGGCGACGGCCTCGCCGGTGTCGGCATCGTTAAATTTGCGCGCGGCCGCAATATGCGTTGAATCGTGTCCCCGGCGGGTCGGCGAATTATCGATGAGGTCGTCGTGAACAAGCGCTGAAGCTTGATAGAGCTCCATCGCGACACCCAGTTGTAGGGCTCTTTCATCAGTGCCAATCGGGCCGCCCCCAGCGATAAAATTTCCCACCGATACTGCTAAAGCTCGATAGGCTTTTCCCTCCCCGAGGTATGAGCGCGCTAACTGTAGAAATCCAGGAAGATAGCGATGGTCACTAAAGCTGCGAGTTTCATTATCAAAGAATGAAAGTGTGCGCTGATGAATCTCACGCGCAAACCAAGAGGGGTTGACAATGGTGGTTGATCTATTGGGCTTCTGCATGCTTCAAAGCTACCCTAAGAGAGTTGAAACCTGCAGACTTGGAGGGGCTACTATGGCTGTTTTGTTGAGCTACCATGGCAACGAAGAATCAAATGCAGCTCTAAAGGCTGCCACCGCGATGACCGAACTCACCCAGACTTCACTGGTTATTTTGGTAGCCACACCAATGAATGCAGATGATGAGCGCACGGAAATGGATGCTCAAGAAAAATTATGGAAGGCACTGGAGCATACGTCGGTACCGTTCCAAGTACGAAATGCTCCGGCCAATCAAAGCATTGCGGAATCGGTGCTGGGTGTTGCTCAAGAGATAGAGGCAGATCTCATTGTACTCGGCCTTCGCATTGGAGGTTCTCGGGTCACTACATTGGGGCACAATGCGTCCAATATCCTGCTTGATGCGCCATGTCCGGTACTTACGACAACCGAATATATCTTTGAACAGCCTCACTCTCACGCCTCCACCTCCAGCCATCGTGCCCGGCGATAGAGGACGTGCACCATACCTTCAATTGGGCAGTTTTGACAAGAGCCGATTATAATTGTGAACGAAAGACTGTTTCCGCAATCAACACGCCGGACTTTCTCCCGCATTTTCGCGTATTATACGGCCGATTGCCGAACAGATCGTACTGACTTTTTCCCCGTCGAAAGGCAATCTTGGTGACTGGCTCTCAATCCAATCGCACAAAAACGACTCGTGCTCAAAAGGACTCGAGCACGCAAACAGAAAAAAAGCCACAAACGGGACGCAAGGCGACCTCGATAGCGAAGGCCAGCAGCGCTTCGACTGCTACCAAGACAACGGCAACAAAGAAGAGCACCTCGCGGAAGAGTTCATCAGCTCAAGCAACCGCTAAAAAGGATAGCGCTAAGCAGTCAAGTAGCAAGAAAACGAGCACGCGTAAGACAACGGCTAAGAAGGCCTCTACGCGCACGTCTACCGCAGGAAAGACATCGGCTAAAAAGTCAAGCACGAAGAAACCAGCGGCGAAAAAATCCTCCGCTCAAACGACGAAATCAACTGCCACTGCGGAAAAATCGAAGGCGCCAGCAAGTCAGAAGAAGTCCGCCGGTAAATCTGCGA
>JAUNVE010000060.1 GCA_030537795.1 Actinomycetaceae bacterium | reverse complement strand
GTAAAGATTGACTGGCAGCTGGTGAAGACTGACTGGCGGGGCATAACATCGTGAGCTACCTCTGACCGGCCACGTTCAAGGCGAGATTCCGAACCGAGTGGAGACGAGCAGGTTCCGATTTGAAAACAAGACGATAGTGTTAGGCATTTCTTGCGTAAACCTGCAGGCTGAATGCCGGAGAGTCATCCGGTGATGTGCCGACGTACAGTCTGGAAACGTTTACGTGAAATTTGACACAGCAACTTTCGCCCTCTATTCTGAATGAAAACGTTTTCATGGCGTCAAGGAAGACCATGGCTACCATTCGCGAAGTTGCTGACCGTGCCGGAGTATCTCTGGCGACTGTTTCGCGTGCTCTCAACCATCCTGATCAGGTAAGTGAAGATACTTTGCAGCAGGTTCAAAGTGCCGTTCGGGAGCTGAAGTACATACCATCTGCCAATGCGCGGTCGCTAAGAAAATCGAAGGCAGAGCTCATCGGTGTCGTGGTTCCATCCTTATCCAACCCTTTCTTCCCCGCCCTCCTCGAGCAAGCAAGTATTGAAGCTGAAAAACAGAGCTATTCAGTGCTTATTAAAGTCGATGCGAATCCGTTACGGTCCGCGCAGATCTTGGAGCGATCAGATGCGGTAGATGGAATAGTCGTCGTCGATAATCAGTGGACGTTTCAAGAAGAGCGCCGACGAGTTGAGTTCCGCGTTCCTGTGATCGCATTCGACCGCGTACCGAGTTTTGACGTGTTGAGCACGTATCAGGTGGATAACACCCAGGGCGCCTACGTCGTCACGTCGCACCTACTGAAACTTGGAGCTCGCAAGCTCTTACATATAGCGGGACCGGAAGGTTTAGACGTCAGTGTAAAACGGCGAATGGGATTCGAGCAGGCCATCGAAAACCATCGAACAGCTACAGTTGAATCCAAGATCATCCCAGGTGACTTCACATTAGATGCAGGAACCCAGTGTCTTGATAACGCGCTCGAAGATGGTTTTGTGCCTGACGCTGTATTCGCGGCCAATGACTTGATGGGCATCGGAGCGATGCGGGCAGCTACTTATCGCGGCCTCGCGGTTCCCTCCGATATCAAAATTGGCGGATTTGACGACCTTTTCATCTCAGATTTCGCAAAACCGGGCCTGACGACCTACCGCCAACCGATTGAAACGATTGCGCAAGAGGCGGTAAGAAAGCTTCTCACCCTGGTGAGTAAAGACAAAATCCAACATGACGAGGCGATGAACAGCGTGCACACATTCGAAGGACAACTCATAGTGAGGGGATCGACTGTCAAATGACAATCAAAATCAAAGAACCAAAGCGTATCGTCATCGATACCGATCCAGGAGTCGATGATGCTGTAGCGATACTCCTAGCGCTTAAACATCCAAATCTACAAGTTGAGGCACTGACTACAGTGGCAGGAAATGTAGATGTAGAACATACCACTACCAACGCGCTCGGTATTCTTAAACTAGCGGGAAGATCAGATATTCCGGTCTACAGGGGTGCTGATAAACCACTTGAGAGAAAAACCGCTCACGCATCTGACGCGCACGGTGACACCGGACTCGGCGGTGTCGCATTAGATACTGAGGGCGTCGACACCGCAACAGGGGAGGCCGCACAGTTCATCGTTGACTACACGCGTGAACATCCCGACGAAATCACGCTCGTGCCTATTGGACCGCTGACGAATATTGCAAAAGCAGTGACTCTTGACCCATCGATCGTTGACCGGGTTCCAGAGTTAGTCATTATGGGAGGCGCTGAGTTTACAGGCAATATCACGCCCTCTGCCGAATTCAACTTCTGGTATGACCCGCATGCGGCAGACATTGTGATGCGGGCTGGCTTTAAAAAAATAACCATGGTCGGCCTCGATGCGACCTCTCAGGCATTTATGTCTCCCGGAACTCGGGATCTTCTTCGTAGGCTCCAAGACCCGATCGCTCAGTTCATTTACGACATTACTGAAGAATATGCCGATTTTTACTGGGAACGTCGTCGCCTAGTTGGTGCCGAACTGTGTGATGCGCTTGCGGTCGCAGCTATGGTTGATGAGGCAGTACTTGAGTTTGTCGACGCCAACGTCGAAATCTGTGTCGATGGACTATGCGAAGGACGCTCAGTAGTTGCGCGCACAGAACGATATCGGGATCGAACGAAGAATGCTGCAGTAGGTACCCGTGTCGATACGAAACGGTTCTTTGAACTGCTGCTCAATACGCTATTCCCCGAACACGAGGCCGAAATGGCCCCCATCATCACTCACGAATACCGTTAACACTCTCATCCAGAAAGGTAAAACAATGTCGTTTGTAACCAAGATCAAAGAAGATTTTTCTTTGATGGCCATTCTTCTTATTCCTATTGCTGTAGCAATTAACTTCGTTGGTGGCTCACTCGCGCTCGCCCTCAAACTCCCTGTGTATCTTGACTCGATTGGTACGTTCCTGGTGGCTATGCTCGCCGGACCGTGGGTTGGTGCGGTTACTGGAGCGGCGTCGCTACTCGTTGTGTCCGTCACGGATCCGACTTCTCTGCCTTGGACTATCGTTGCCGCTTCAATCGGTATTGTTGTCGGTTACCTGGCTCGATACGGTTTCTTCACACGATGGTGGAAGATTTTTGTATCGATCCTCATTATCATTACCGCCTCTGTGGCTCTAGTAGTAATTATTCGGTACGTAGTCTTTGGTGGCTTCTCTAGCCACATTTCATCAGTATTTGCAGCGGGAATGATTTCGGCTGGGTTCCCGTTCTGGGTTGCTCAGGCGGCATCTTCATTCGTCCTCGAAATGCCGGATAAGATCTTGACCGTCATCATCCCGCTTATTGTTATTCGATCCATGTCTGACCGTTACCTACTTAAGTTCTCGAACGGGCGAGTATTTGTAAACGCTCGCAAGAAGAATGTTGCTACTTCTCCCGCGGTGAAATAATAATGACTACGACACAAAAATCCGTGACGAGGGAGCCGGAAGTCAGAGGTAACTGGCTCCTCGATCTCAACCCATTCACTCAGGGTGCAATAGCAGGCACCCTCATGCTGGCTGGTCTTCTATTCGACTGGAAAGTCACCATCGGCACGACTATCATCTGCTTTGCCTTGGCAGCCTACGCGGGAAAACTTAAACCGTTCTTCCAAATCTGGTGGAAGACCGTATTGATCCTGTGCATCATCATTCTTGTACTTCAGACCTTCTTTATTCCTGGAGAAACAGCCATATTCAGTTGGTGGATTTTCACCGCAACGGAAGAGGGGCTGGCCAAGGGGATCGGCTTTGCCTCTCGCGTGCTCGGAGTGGGGTCTGCCATTATCCTCCTGGTTCAGATGATGAATATGACGCGTATGGTTCTGGCGCTCGAAAAGCGAAAGTACAGCCCGAATCTGACATACGTCATCACTGCTACCGTCAATATCATTCCGCAAATGCGCAAACAAATGACGGTAATTATGGACGCACAGCGTGCTCGAGGAATTGAGACAGATGCGAATCTTTTCGTGCGGGCCAAAGCATTTGTTCCTACGATTGGCCCTCTCATTCTGACATCCATTGTTGGAGTAGAAGAAAAAGCATTGACACTGGAATCGCGCGGTTTCACCGCCAAGGGTGAGCGGACGTCGATTCATGACATCAATGACCCATCGAGCGAGAAACTCTTGCGAAGGCTTCTCGGAGTAGCGTGCATCGTGCTCGTGATTGGAAGGATTGTGCTGTGGGTGCTATAAAAATTCGAGATCTGACGTTCACCTACGAGGGTGTTGATACCGGCCCTGCTCTAGAGTCTATTGATCTGGACGTCGCGCAAGGGGAGTTTCTTTCCGTTGTGGGAGCTAATGGCTCAGGAAAAACAACTCTGTGTAGCGCGATTAGAGGCTTCGTACCGCAATTCTATAAAGGTGACATCAGTGGATCTGTTGAGATTAACGGGCGCAATATTAAAGACGTATCCATAGGAGATCTAGCTCGTGAAGTTGGTTTTGTTTTCCAAAACCCGTTCACGCAGATGTCGGGAATCTCAGCGACTGTTTACGATGAACTAGCCTTTGGTCTTGGAAATCTCGGTATTGAACCAGAAGAGACTCGTCGACGTGTCGATGAAATGATCGAAACAGCGAACCTCACCGAACTTGCGGACCGTAACCCCTACGAGCTCTCCGGAGGGCAGCAACAACGTGTCGCGCTCGCTGCGATTCTGGTAATGCAGCAAGATATTCTGGTGATAGATGAGCCTACTTCGCAGTTAGATCCACAATCGACAGATGATGTTTTTGAGCTCATTCTGCAAATGAAAGAACTCGGTAAAACCATCGTTCTTGTGGAACACAAAATGGATCACGTAGCGGCATTCTCAGACCGTGTTGCACTCATGAATGAAGGTAGAATTGAGCTTATCGACACCCCGCGCAACCTATTTGCGAATCCCCGCACCGCGGAGTTGGGAACGCGGTTACCCGAACCGCTGTTGGTGGCTCAACGTCTGAAGCAAGAGGGCGTGCCCGTTAAAGATTCGCCGTTGACGTCAGACGAACTATTCAGCTCCATCGAGGCTTTGAGAAAGGATCCATCATGGCGTTCATCGAAGTGAAAAATGTTTCCTACTCCTACCCGAATGGAGTGAAAGCCGTCGAGGACGTCAGTTTCTCCATTGAATCGGGTGAATCCGTTGCCATCATTGGTCAAAACGGTGCGGGTAAAACGACCACAGTTAAATTACTCAATGGGCTTTTGAAACCTACCGAAGGAAACGTCATCGTAGCCGGTAAAAATACGCGTGACTTGACGGCAGCGCAAACCGCTCGGCACGTTGGGTACGTATTCCAGAACCCGGATGACCAGATATTTAATAGCACGGTGTTCAACGAAGTTGAATATGCGCTCAAACGAATGAAAGTCGACGTCGATGAAGCTCGTCGTAGGGTGGAGGATGCTGCGGCATTATGTGGGCTCAGTGATGAACTGGAAACTAACCCCTATGATTTACCGCTGTCCATCCGCAAGTTTGTGACGATCGCGTCTGTGATGGCCTTGGATCCCGAAGTGATCATTCTCGACGAACCTACGGCCGGTCAAGATCTGACAGGATTGAGGAGAATTTCGTCTATTATTGAGCACCTCGAGAGTTTAGGGAAAGTAATTATTACGATTACGCACGATATGGAGTTTGTATCCGAAAACTTCACGCGAATAATCGTGATGGCTAATCGACGGATCGTCACCGAAGGTCCAGCGACTGACATTTTCCAGAATATGGATGCCATGGAAGAGGCTCGGCTCAATCAGCCGGTATTTCCTAAGTTGATAGCTCAGCTCAAGACCGATACGAGGATCCGATCCGTTTCTGAGCTCGCTAGCTATCTGAAGAAAGGAGAGGAAATTGTCGGGTGATTCTGACTTGATTCAGCGGTCGACACTATGGTCCGGCAATCTCAACGACTCCCACGCAACCCGCATCAAAAACCTCGCATCCCGTATCGACG
>JAUNVE010000016.1 GCA_030537795.1 Actinomycetaceae bacterium | reverse complement strand
TCAACCCGATCCCTTCACCGGCGCAATAACCACTGCCGTTCCATCACCGACTCTCACATTCTTTCTCACGAAATGCGCACTCCCCTCTCCCTTATTAAAGGGGCTGGCGAAATCCTCTCCGACGAGGCGGCCGGTCCCCTCACCGACGATCAGCGTCATTTCGTGGATATCATTACCGCGAACTCTCAACGCGTCATCGCCATGGCCGAAGATTTCCTTACTGACGCTAAGCTGAGTTCGCCCCAGTTTGCGTTGAACTACACCCATTTTGACCTTCGTCACCTCATTCGCGAGACCGTCCGCGAGCTTCGAGAAGTCAACCACCTGAGCCTTTTTCTCACCGATGCGGGCGACCCACTATTTATCGATGCCGACCGCGATCTCATTCGCCACGTGGTGTGGAACCTGATCACCAATGCTTCGCGTCACGCCGGCCCCGATAGCGCCATCACGATTCGTTCCTATGCAACGCATGAGGGCGCCGGCCTCGAGGTACGCGACCACGGACGCGGCATAACCCCGGAAGATCGACGCGAACTGTTTGTTCCTTTCGCTCTCGGAGCAACACAGTCGCAGGAAAGTTCAAGCGGAACCGGAATCGGACTTGGCATAGTCGAGCGAATCGTGAATTTGCACAGCGGACGCATTATTGTTGACACACTAACCAACCGAGGAACATCAATCCACGTTCTACTGCCCTGGCATCGAAAGAGGCGCCCGCGGCGTTGGCGTACTCTGCGCCGACTCGTTTCCATAGAAAGCAGGAGCACGTCATGAAGCCGACCGCATTGATCGTTGACGATGAAACTCAAATGACAGCCATTATCGCCTTTGCTTTAGAAACTGAGCAGGTAGCTTCGATCGCCTGCCACAGCGGTCACAGTGCCTGGCAAACTTTCACCACCACACCTATCGACCTCGTCATCCTCGACCTCATGCTCCCCGATATCACCGGTATAACGCTATGCCGCCGCATTCGCGCCCGGTCAAACGTGCCGATCCTTATGCTGACAGCGTTGGGAGATGTCGAGCAACGCGTAAAGGGCCTAGAGGCCGGGGCTGATGATTACGTAACTAAGCCATTTTCGCCGAAAGAATTGGCCTTGCGAGCTCGCGCTCTCATCAGACGGTCTAATGATACCGCTCCCAGTCGCCCCGATATTGTATACGGCCCCATCCGCATCGATGTTGCCAAGCAGAGAGTATATGTCGATGGCCGCATCGTCGAACTAACTGAAACAGAAATCCGGCTGCTCTCAACAATTATCTCCAACCCCGACCGGATTCATTCTCTGCGTGAGCTACTCAACGAAGTGTGGGGCACCACCGCTACTCAAGGAGGCCGCAATATGGTGAAGACCACCATGTATCGGCTGCGGAAAAAACTAGGTGACGTCGGCGTCAGCGGTGACTTCATCGTTGCGGTGCGAGGCCGCGGGTATACCTGCTCACCTCAATAGCAGCAGCTTTGGTAACAACGGTGTTACCAACTGTAACCGAACCCGAACCTGCTGTTACTGACTTTTCGTGATGCTGGAAATGCATCTGACAACCGCATATGTCAGAAAGTGATTATTTTCCATAAATTTCCACGAAGGAGTGTCTCAATGGCGAACTCGTCAGTTCCCGGTTGGCTCCAGGCACCACCTCCGGCGCCACGCCTGCCAAAAAAAGAAGTGGACCGGATTTACCCTAAACTTCGCCTGCAAGTTTTCCTGGGCATTTTCATCGGATACGCCGGTTTTTATCTCATCCGCAATAACGTTTCAGCAGTCGCCCCGCTCATTATGACGGATACCGGCATCGACAAAGTTGCCATCGGCATCATCGCTAACTGCGTGCTCGTCGCATACGGGCTATCCAAGTTCTTTTCGGCGATGCTCTCCGACAGCTCAAATGCACGCTATTTCCTGCCGCTCGGACTGGCACTGTCGGCCGTTGTTAACCTCCTTATTGCATTCGTGCCGTGGATTACCGCCACCGTTGGCATCTTTGCCATTGCCATGTTTATTAACGGCTGGTTCCAAGGTATGGGCTGGCCTCCGTGTGGACGAGTCCTCGTCCATTGGTTTTCAACTCGCGAACGCGGTTGGAAGACTTCAATCTGGAATACTGCCCACAACGTTGGCGGCGCCGCATTGCCAGCACTTATCGGTATTGGACTTGCCTGGACGGCCCAGGATTGGCGCGCCGCTTTCTGGTTACCTGCGGCCGTAGCACTAGTGGTCGCCGCTCTCGGTTTCCTGCTCATTCGTGACACCCCCGAATCACTCGGACTGCCTCCCATCGAGGAGTACCGAGATGACCCGGCCAAGGTTGAAGCCGATGAAGAGACAGCGATGTCCACCAAAGAACTACTATTCACCCACGTTCTCAAAGACCGCACCATCGTGATGCTCGCTGTCGCTAATGTTTTCGTCTACGCACTGCGCTACGGCGTGCTCAACTGGATCACCGTATTTCTCGCGGAAAAGCACGAGATGGCAATTGGGAGCGGTCTGATGGGCTTTGCTGCCTTCGAACTAGCCGGGATTGTCGGCACCATCCTCTGCGGTTGGATGTCAGATAAGCTCTTCGACGGCTACCGCTCTGGCGTAGGAATCATCTTCACTCTCGGTACCGCTATTGCGATCGCCGCCTACTGGCTGATGCCGGTCGGCACCCCGGTATGGATTATGGTGCTCCTGGTCGCCCTCATCGGCGGCCTCATCTACGGTCCCGTCATGCTGATTGGACTGCAGGCCATTGATCTATCGCCCAATAAGATTGCCGGAACCGCCGCGGGCTTCACCGGTCTCTTCGGATACCTCGCCGGTGCGACACTGGCCTCAACCGGTGTCGGCTATCTCGTCCACTATTTCGGGTGGAATGTCACCTTCATGACGTTCATTGTTTTTGCTGGTATCACCGTTCTTCTATTCGCGATCGTCGGTAAAGACGAAAAGGAACTGATGGAACGCCACGCTGGCAAGACCCACAATAACGCGTAATATTAACGCCTCTACCGTAGGGGCGTAGTCACTCTTCCCAGGCTACGCCCCTACACTATTATTATGATTCGCCGTTGCCTCGTCGCCACTGTGGCGGTGGCGTCTGTTCTCTTGCAAACGACGCTACTCACTGCCTGCGCGCCAACTGACAGGCTGTCATTCGTCTGTTCGAATGACGAGAAAATTTGTGAACAGTGGAAGAATCGGTTTGCAGTCGATACGGGCATAGAAACGCAATATCAACGGCTCCCCACCTCGGAAGCACTGGCACGTATTCAGGCAGCACGTTCTCACCCAGAGTTTGATTTGTGGGTTGGAGGCCCTTCCGAAAACTACGTCGTGGCTGCCAGCAAAGGGCTACTGGCCTCCTACACTCCCGCCGGAGTTGAGGATATTCCGGCGCAGTACCGTGATCCTAACGGACGTTGGTACGGAGTCTATGCCTCGATTCTCGCTCTGTGTTCGAATCCGGATCTGCTTCAAGAGCTTGGCAAAAATGCTCCCCAATCATGGAAAGAGCTGGAAGATCCGGCCTGGCGTAGCTGGATTTCAGGTTCCTCTCCCCTCACCTCGGGAACGGCATTTTCGGCCCTGTGGGCACAGGCTCGAATTTTTCCTGATCCCGAGGCTCATCTGCAGGCGGTTTATTCCAATATCACTCGTTACACACATTCGGGGACCGCGCCAGCTGCAGTAGTTGCTCGCGGCGAAGCCGCCGTCGCTATATCATTTGCACCGTATTGCCAACAAGTGACCTCGGGATCGGGCCAGTCACTCAATATTCACTACCCGCGTGAAGGGACAGCATATGAAGTGGGAGCTGGCGCAGTTCTGGCAAAAGCCCATAATCCCGAATCCGCTCAACGTATGCTCGACTGGCTAACTTCGCGTCCCGGTCAAGAGATCATCTCCGATAACGCTGTCGGCCAAATACCGATTTCCCGACAGCTTCCACACCATCTTGAGCAAGTCTTGGCTAGCTCCTCCATCAAAGTACTTCCCTCAGATGTCAATCGGGCGGCACAAGAACGCGAGCGCTGGCTTTCCTGGTTCAGTTCTTTCCAAACGCAGGTGCAGTGATGAAATCACGACATACGCAGATAACCACGCTGACAATTATCCTCGGAACCGTTGGCGTTATGATCGTGGTGCTACCACTTTTAGTTCTCTTGACCCAAGCCCTCTCCTCGGGAATCCGTAGTGATTGTGTCGGTAACCACAGCAGCTTACCGGCACTCAACTATCTTCATATTCTGGCGTGGTCTACACTTACCGCCCTGGTTTCAGCCACGGCAGCTACCACACTCGGTGTTTTCGTCGCCATTGGTGCACGCTCATCACCTCGGATTTGGGCTCGCATTATCGATACCGGATGTATCTTTCCTCTCGTTATTCCCCCATTCGTCCAAGCCAGCGCATGGCGAGTGGCGTTTGGACGCGCAGGAATCGTTGACTCCATAACTGGAATCACATTCTCATTCACCGGCTTCTTTTCCTTGGTTTGGGTATTTACAACATCCCTATTTCCGCTGGCGTATTTTGGAACACGTCTAGCTTTGTCACGTGTTTCCCCCGCTCTCATCGACGCAACTCGAGTCATGGGTGGCACCACCACTCGTGTGTTAAGCACGATTATTCTTCCCCCCAGCCTTCGGGCGGTACCGCTTGAATTCGGACTCATCTTCGTGCTCGTGCTTTCTGACCCCCTGGTTCCAACTTTTGTTGGAACCAGTATTCCCTCCGCTGCCGAACACGTGTGGATCCACGCAACCGCAGCTGGAAACATCTCAGTTGCAGCAACGTTAAGCGTGCTGATGCTACTGCCGACAACGCTCCTCCTCGTGGGACTATTGACGCTCTACAGACAGGCGTGGCATGATCCGCAGTTTGCACTCTTCGAGCACAGTTACTCCCGCTCTCGTCGCCACTCCTTATCGGTTCCGGCAGGAATTCGCATCTGGCCGAGAACTCTTCCGGGGTTGAGTCTCACCCTCATTACTTTGACTATGCTCGCCACCATGCTCATCACGGGGGCAAGTGAAACAGAAGGACATATCAACGCGGTAGTCATTTTCAATACCATCGCGCTTGCCCTGACCGCTCTAATAGGAGCAGGTCTACTGGTCATCATTAGTCTATGGTTACGCACCCTCCTGACGCGGGTTCAATACCTCATAGACTTCCTCTACTTCGTCATCCTGTGCCTTCCCGGCTCGACCATCGGAACCGGACTCGCCCTCACCTACGGGGCTCGTGCAACAGATCACGGGCTGTTTCTCCCGCTGAGCGCCTTAGATACGTCAATACCTGGATCGGTGCTCATCACCGTATCCTATTTGACCACCGCCACACCGCTGACCTACTTCGCTGTCCGACTTTTCGGCCCGGTCATCACGTCGCGGATGGTGGAAACCGCGCGCGTTCTCGGAGCCTCACCGTGGCGTATTATTGTTTCTGTCGTCCTCCCACATATTCGCCATTCTTTCGCGGTTGCAACAACCATCGTTACAGCGACGTCAGCGATTATGGTGTCCCCCCTGATGTGGGTGACATCTCCCGATACTCCCGTGATCGTGCCGAGACTATTCACCCTCCTCGATCACGTTGACTATGCTTCGGCATTTACTCTGGCAATTGTGACAGCCGCCGTCATCCTGATCCTGCTGGCTGGAACATTGAGCACTTTACGTATCAATCCGTCTGGAGGCCGCCGATGAAAGCCGCCCTATCCTTGCGCGACCTCGGTGTCACGCGAGCTCGCACGCAGATACTATCTGGCATTACCCTCGATATTAACGCCGGAGAGCTCATCGTCATTATGGGGGCCTCCGGAGCCGGTAAATCCACCTTGTTACGCGCGATATGCGGACTCCAACGCAGTCAAACTGGAACCATCCATATCGACGGTGAAGAGGTCACTTCAGCCCCTCCGCATCGACGCTCAACCGCGCTGATGATGGATGAGGATGCACTATTTCCCCATATGAGTGTGGCGGAGAATGTGTCCTTTGCGGTCAATACCGAACTCAGGGATACAGATCCAACTGAGCAGGTCGACGTAGCGCTGACCAGCCTCGGAATCGCACATCTCGCCACCCGCTACCCCGGTCAGCTCTCACTAGGTCAACGTCAAATAGTAAGTCTCGCCCGGGTGCTGGTGCGACGACCGCGCATATTACTTGTCGACGAACCGCTTGCCCACGTCGATACCGTTGCGCGAGAGCACCTTAAAGCCGAACTCGTACGTGTTCATAAGCGAATGAATTGCGCAACAGTGTATGTCACCCACGATGTCAATGAAGCTCTGTCTATAGCCGACCGCATTATTTACCTGTCCAACGGACGGATCGTACAGGATGACTATCCCGAGGAAGTATACGAATCGCCCGCTACTTTACCGATTGCCCGCCATTTCGGGGCGACCACGTTTCTTATGACAACCGCGCATACCTACACCTCACCATTTGGAGAAAGACGAGCGCGAACGCATGTTCTCGGCCAGTCTCTTGATGTCGCAGCCTCCGCGCTTCTCCCTTCCTCGGGAACCTGCGATATCGTACTCGTCGGCCATCCCGCATCAGTTTCGATGAAGGCGGTTCACAGTGCGAGGAAACCACGTGTCACTGACCACTACGGACAGGTGACGGAAGTGACCTTTATGGGTGAATACTACCGAGTGATTATCGAGTCTGAACGAGGTGCACTCACAGTGAGAACTCCCACTGACGCTCCACCGACAACAAGTGGAGATAGCGTAGAAATTTCACTGGATCCATCGAAACTCTGGGCTCTGCCCGCCACCGCTACGAATAGCACCGACACGCGAGCATCTGCGCAAAAAGTGGTTTAATGGCGCGGTTTCTGCCAATCTTAGACTATGCAGATTTGGCCAGGAGAACCGTATCCGCTCGGTGCAACTTTTGATGGTACCGGCACGAACTTTGCGCTGTTTTCATCCGTTGCAGACAGCGTAGAACTTTGTCTACTCGATGAAGACCGTTCAGAGCGACGTATAGAACTCACTGAAGTCGATGCCCATGTGTGGCACGCTTATCTCCCGGGAATCCAACCCGGTCAGCGCTACGGTTACCGCGTCCACGGACCGTACGATCCAGCAAATGGACACCGATGCGACCCAACTAAACTCCTACTCGACCCGTATGCCAAGGCTATTGTCGGGCAGGTCACGACCTCCGAATCGCTGTACTCTTACCAATTTGATGACCCCAGCAAACGTAATCTTTCGGATTCTGCCAAAGACACTATGATCTCGGTAGTCATTAATCCATTTTTTGACTGGGGACACGATCGCCCTCCCGCGCATGAATATCACAACACCGTCATTTATGAAGCCCACGTCAAGGGGATGACTCAACTTCACCCTGAGATTCCCGAAAAGCTTCGTGGCACCTATGCGGGGATGGCGCATCCAGCCATCGTAAACCATTTGAAGAAGCTGGGAATTACTGCTCTCGAGCTCATGCCGGTACACCAGTACGTTAATGACCCCTACCTGCAGTCAAAAGGCCTATCGAACTACTGGGGCTACAACACCATCGGATTCTTTGCACCTCATAACGCCTATACCGCCTATGGTAATGAAGGCCAGCAGGTACAGGAATTTAAGCGAATGGTTCAGACTTATCACGAAGCGGATATCGAAATTATCCTCGACGTCGTCTACAATCACACGGCCGAAGGCAACCATATGGGGCCCACCCTGTCCTTCCGGGGAATTGATAATGCCGCCTACTATCGGCTGGTTGATGACGACAAAGCCCACTATTTCGACACTACCGGCACGGGTAACTCCCTACTGATGAGCTCCCCGCACGTCCTCCAACTCATCATGGATTCTTTGCGTTACTGGGTAACTGAAATGCACGTTGATGGCTTCCGCTTCGACCTCGCTTCGACGCTGGCACGCCAATTCCATGAAGTTGACCGGCTATCGGCATTCTTCGATCTCATTCACCAAGATCCCATCATTTCGCAGGTCAAGCTGATTGCCGAACCGTGGGACGTAGGGGTCGGAGGCTACCAGGTCGGTGGGTTCCCTCCACTATGGTCAGAGTGGAATGGTAAATACCGAGATACCGTACGTGATTTTTGGCGGGGAGAATTCTCTTCTTTGCCTGGATTCGCCTCCCGTATCACCGGTTCTGCCGACCTGTACGAACATTCCGGACGTCGCCCGATGGCCTCAGTTAACTTTGTTACCGCACACGATGGCTTCACACTGCGTGATCTGGTGTCATATAACGACAAGCACAACGAAGCCAACGAAGAAGGCGGCGGCGACGGAGAATCAAATAACCGCTCGTGGAATCACGGAGTTGAAGGCCAAACTGATGACGAGGATGTCCTCGCGCTCCGGCGACGCCAGCAACGCAATTTCCTCACCACCATGATGATTTCGCAAGGTGTTCCCATGATCTCCCACGGTGACGAATTGGGGCGCACACAGCAGGGAAATAACAATACCTACTGTCAAGACAATGAACTGTCGTGGGTTGATTGGGATCTCAATGACGATCAAATCGCCCTTCTCGATTTCACCGATCGTATTCTCCAGCTTCGCCACGAACATCCCGTATTCCGCCGTCGGCGCTTTTTCGCCGGATCCGCCGAACGCGGAGGCGAATCAGAACTCGGCGAAATCGAATGGTTCAATCCGGCCGGTACCCATATGACAGATGAAATGTGGGAAGAAGCGTGGGCACGAGCCACCATGATTTTCCTCAACGGCAACGGGATTCATGAGCCCGATGAACGCGGTCGCCGTATTCTCGACGACCATTTCCTCCTCTGCATCAACGCAGCCCCCGAAGATATTGACTTCCACTTCCCCGACGACACTTACGGGGAAAAATGGTACACCGAAATCAATACCGCCGATGACGCCGATACCCGCGAATACAGCGCCGGATCAAGCACCACCGTCCATTCCCGCTCCATACTCATTTTGCGCAGTCCGAGACAAGGATAGACATGACCACTTTTGATCACCCTCATTTGCCGGCTCTCAGCCGCCGCACCCCGATCTCCACCTATCGTCTCCAACTCACACCGTCATTTCCGTTTTCGGCTGCTCAGCAAATCCTCGATTACCTCGTGGATTTAGGGGTCACCGATGTCTATATTTCCCCCATATTGCAAGCCGCTCCCGGCTCCACCCACGGGTATGACGTTGTCGATCACTCGACGATCAGCGAAGAACTCGGTGGGCGGGCAGATTTCGAAGCATTCGCCCGTAAAGCGCATGAGCTCGGTCTTCACGTCGTTGTCGATATTGTTCCAAATCATATGGCTGTTCCCACCCCGGTGTGGCATAACAAAGCTATGTGGTCAGTTCTCAAACACGGCCCCGACTCGGCTTTCGCCTCATGGTTCGATATCGAACTCGATACGCCGATCCTTATGCCCATTCTTGGCAGACGCATCGGACAGGTCCTCGCCGACCAAGAAATCACCCTTAAGAAGATGGTGATACCAACCGAACCGCAATATGGGGAACAGTGGGTTCTCACCTACTTCGACCATGTTTTCCCCGTCGCCAAAGGCACGGAGTCACTTCCGCTGTCAGTACTCATCGAGCGTCAAAACTACCGTTTAGCTCACTGGAAGGTAGCAGACGAAGAACTCAACTACCGGCGTTTTTTTGACGTCGGCACACTGGCTGGCCTGCGCATCGAACGCAAAGACGTATTTGATGCCACTCACGCCCTCCTCCTGGAATTGTTTTCCGCTGGCTACATCGATGCCTTCCGCGTCGATCATCCCGATGGCTTGGCAAATCCACGCGAGTATTTTCGGCGCTTATCCGACGCCACTGACGGTGCCTGGATTGTGGCGGAAAAGATTCTCGAAGGCGACGAAGAACTCCCCTCAGATTGGCCGGTAGCCGGCACCACCGGCTATGACACAGCGTGGCGCCTACAAGCATTGCTCACCGATCCCAATGGCGCCCTCGGCCTTGGCGCCGTAATGCATGAAATTGCCGGGGATTCTCCCTCCTCGCTTCCCACCATGATCCACGATGCCAAGAGCCAAATTATTGACACCTCGCTGGCAGCGGAAGTGCGGCGCATGGGATCATTGATTTGGAATATCTGTCAAGAGGACGTGCGTCTTCGCGACCATACCTTTCGCGGGCTCATTGACTGTCTGCGGCAACTGATCATTGAATTTGACCGCTATCGCGCCTACGTATATCCGGGTGAACCGGTATCACCCGCTTCTCGTCAACTTGTCGAAGACGCTGCTGAGCGAGCGCGCGTTGCGTTGGACAATGATTTAAGCGAAACAATGGACGTCATCGTGGCCCTCGTGCTGGGAGATGAAATTGGGTCCGCGGGACTGGGTGCCAATGATGACCGCCGTAATGAAGTGATCGTCCGATTCCAGCAGGTATGTGGAGCCGTAACGGCGAAGGGCGTCGAAGACACCGCCTTTTATCGGTGGACCCACTTAACATCTTTATGCGAAGTGGGAGCATCGCCGACTGTTTTTGGTCTCGATCCCGACCGTTTTCACGCCTTTGAACAGCGACTGCTCAGTACTTGGCCGGCCACTATGACTGCCGGAACCACTCACGATACCAAGCGTGGAGAAGACGTACGTGCCCGCCTGAACGTCCTGTCGCACTGCCCAACCACTTGGGCTAGTCTTGTCACTCAGTTACGGGCAGTGACTGCCGCTGATCGCCCAGCTTCCCTAAACGGTCGCGCTGAAAATCTGCTGTGGCAAACCCTAATCGGCACCTGGGCGTCATCAGATCGCATTACTACGCAGCGCCTGCGACAATACCTGACCAAAGCGATTCGCGAACAAAAAGAATGGACGTCCTGGACCAACCAGGACACCGAGAAGGAAAACGAATTCCTCGATTTTGCGTGCGTTGTTATTGAAACACCCGATGCGGTAGCTCTTCTCGACCAGTGGGCCGATGATCATGCCGATCTCATACGCGAACTCATTTTGACGTATAAAGCCGTTCAACTGACGCTTCCGGGGGTAGCTGATGTCTATCAGGGAAGTGAAATCACCGCCACCTCACTGGTGGATCCTGACAATCGCCGACCGGTTAATTTCGACCACCTGCGCTCCCTCCTCGATTCCGTCGACCACGGTATTATCGAAGGACTGGATGCCGAAAAAATCCATATCACGTCCGAACTACTGCGCCTTCGCCGCGATATGCCGCAGGCTTTTGTTTCCGACGTGGCTGGATACGAGCCGCTTCCGACCTCCTCCGGACATTGTCTTGCCTTCGCCCGTACGGTAAACGACTCCCCGCAAGTCATTACGATTGCCACTCGGCTGGGTGCTTCACTGAAAGAAATCGGTGGATGGGGCGACGTGAGTGTTGTCCTCCCGGAAGGTCGCTGGATCGATATTCTCACAGAACGCTCATTCAACGGCGGAACAACCGCTGTGAATGACATCTTAGAAGCCTTTCCAGTGGCAATCTTGCGATCAGCAGATAGCTAAATGAGGGAGTTTTCGGTGAGCAAGGCGCACGCATTCGTTACCGGCCTATATGCCCCCGGACGAGACCGGGTACCCGTCTGGTCACGCACCGCATCATCCATCACCTTGCACTACGGTTCACCCACCCCAACTACCGTCTCTATGGAGCGAGAAGGAAACTGGTGGTTTAGCCCCATCTCACTTCCCGACGGCACCGACTATGCATTCAGCATCGATGGAGCAGATCCCGTTGCTGATCCCCGTGCCGTCCGCCGCCCCGACGGAGTCCACGGCGTGGCTCGAACCTGGCGGCCGCCTTCGCCGGTGACCTACGACGCTGGAGACCTATGCGGGCGCGTCTTTTACGAAATGCACGTGGGAACATTTACCCCCGAAGGTACTTTCGATGCGGCCATTGATAAACTCGACCACTTGCAGAGCCTGGGAGTTGAAGTAGTCGAAGTCATGCCGGTGGCATCATTCCCCGGTGCTTTTGGATGGGGATACGACGGAGTGAGCCTTTACTCTACGCAAGAAACCTACGGTGGACCGGATGCTTTTCGCCGCTTCATCGACGCCGCCCATAGCCGGGGACTCGCGGTATGTCTCGATGTCGTTCTCAACCATTTTGGACCGGTCGGCAATTACATCGCTGGGTTTGACGACTATTATTCCCACACCCACGAAACACCGTGGGGCCCCGCCTTTGATCTAGATGGAGACAACCGCGCCCACGTGCGCGCATT
The DNA here is from genome assembly GCA_030537795.1 of Actinomycetaceae bacterium. Lineage (GTDB taxonomy): Bacteria > Actinomycetota > Actinomycetes > Actinomycetales > Actinomycetaceae > Gleimia. The sequence continues at coordinate 29,427 of JAUNVE010000016.1, read as the reverse complement.
CCTGATCGGAGTGGCGCTGTATTGGCTCGAAGATATGGGGGTAGATGCCCTTCGACTCGACGCCGTGCACGCACTTGCCGATGATTCGGACTATCACTTACTCGCTGAACTCGCTGATGCGGTTGCCGATGCGCAGCAACGCAGCGGTCGCACCTTCACTCTCATCGCTGAATCTGACCTCAATGACCCCGTTATGGTAACCCCCACGTCGCACGGAGGTCGCGGAATGGATGGCCAGTGGGATGATGATCTCCATCATTCCATCCATAGCCTCTTCACCGGAGAAGCTCATGGCTACTACGGCGATTTTGCGCAACGAGATGCCATTGTCAAGGCTTTTTCGCAGGTGTTTTTTCACGACGGAAGTTATTCGACATTTCGTGGTCAAAACTGGGGTGCACCGGTTTCTGCCGCAACCGACAGGCGTCGATTCGTCGCTTTTAGTCAAAATCATGATCAGGTGGGGAACCGCGCCCTCGGTGATCGTCCGGCAGCGGTTTTAACCGATGCGCAACTAGGAGCCCAGGCGGCTCTGATCTTACTGTCGCCATTCACGCCCATGTTATTTCAAGGTGAGGAGTGGGCGAGTCGCTCGCCTTTCCTATTCTTTTCCGATCAGGAGGGCGATCCAGCTATGGCTCGCGCCATGCGCGATGGTCGACGTGCTGAGTTTGCCTCTCACGGATGGGATGAGATCTACGGTCACGCGGTGGAGGTCCCCGATCCCACCGATCGAAGGACATTCGAAAAGTCAAAACTTGACTGGAAAGAAGCGCATACAGAATCTGGCCAACACATGATGAGCTGGTATCGCCAGCTGCTGAGCTTGCGTCATCGCCAGCGGTGCATAACCGATGGAAACCCTGTAGCCATGCAGTGGGATGGAGATGTGCTCTTTATGCGTCGCCCCGGCGGACTGCAGATAGCTGTAAACTTCGGTTCCACCGTTGAAATTGACGATGTGGACGAGGTGCTACTGTCGTGGTCACAGGCTCGCCGAACCAACTCTCGAGTCACTCTTAATCAGTTTGACACGCTGGTTTTTCGTAGCGCCTCCAACGCATAATGACGATCTGTCATAGAAACAGTGTCAAATCTCAGCCGAATTTGCCGGTTTTGGGCGCGCCGAAGCAATAACCGGCCTTTCTCAACGTAACCTCAAGATGTGTTCGCAGTCGGATCGCATAAGGCCCAGGTGCAAGCTCCACCTGAGAGTTTTGTTGACGCTCTTTTGAGTTTGCGTGAGGCCACTATGCGACCGGATCTAACGCTAGAAGAAGTTCCACCGCCGAAAAAAATAGCGCCCTATGCAGCCGCGCTACGCGCCTTCACAGTCGAACAAGTTGATGATTACCCAATCGCGACTGGTCGCTTTGTCATTCTCTTTGATCCGGCAGGGCAAGCGGGGTGGAACGGTGAATTCCGCATCATCATTCATGTGCGCTCACAAATGGACCCTGAACTGGGTACCGATCCCCTCCTCGGTGAGGTGGTGTGGAGCTGGACCCACGATGCTTTGGACGAAGCCGGAGCTAATGCGCGTGATATGAACGGTACCGTCACCAGAGAACTATCGGAAACCTTCGGCGGTCTGCGGTTAGCTCGCTCCGAAACAGAGATTGAAATGCGCGCATCCTGGTCGCCAGCTACCTCTGACCTGGCACCGCATCTGGAAGCCTGGCAATCACTGATTGCCCGCTGTGCAGGTACCTACGACGATGCGTCCAATATGTCCGCTGTATCAGTATCATCCCCCGTGAGTCATGTCTGATCCAGAACCAGAACTTGTCATCCATCCGCGCGAAGGCACCCCCGCTATCACCGACACTCCCGAGGATTTAGCAATAGCGGTAGAGGAATTGTCGTCATCCCATATGCCGGTCGGAGTAGATGTTGAACGCGCCGCTGGATTCCGCTATTCAGACCGCGCCTATCTGATCCAGATTCGGCGGGAAGACGTGGGAACCTATCTGATCGATGCGGGGGCATTACCCGACCTCACGGAGCTATCTTCAGCTTTAGCTCAGGCGCCGTGGATTCTCCATGCGGCTGACCAGGATCTTAAGAGTCTACGGATGGCGGGTCTGCATGTCCCCGAGCTGTTTGATACCGAGATTGCCGCCCAAATGCTCGGGTTGGAACGCATCGGCCTGGCTGCAGTATGCGAATATATGCTTGGTCTCACCCTCGACAAGAATCACCAAAACTCCGATTGGTCTGTGCGCCCGCTCCCGCATTCGTGGCTGAGATACGCTGCCCTCGACGTCGAGTTACTTCCGGAACTATACCGAGCACTAGGGCAGGCACTGTACGCCGCTGAGCGCTGGGATTGGGCGGTAGCCGAATTTGAGTACATTCGTACTCGGCCAGATAAACAACCGGATCCGAACCGGTGGCGTACCATCCCGGGGGCTGGGAAGATACGAAAACGTCGCCACCTGGCGATACTTGAGGAATTGTGGCACGAACGTGAGCAGATCGCGGCAGAAAAAGACATTGCCCCAACTCGTCTCATACGTAATCGTACGTTGGTTTCTATCGCCCTCGATCCACCGCGCAATAGACGAGGGTTGCTTTCCATTCAAGAAATGCGGAGGTCGCGCACGCGCACTCATACCGACCGTTGGCTCAAAGCCATTGCGCGAGGCCAGGCACGTTCGCGTGACGACCTACCCCCTCTGCATCGCCCGCTGGCACCGGGTGAACATCCTCGGGTGCAGCAGTGGCGCAATACCTATCCCGATGCGCACGCCCGGTTGCAAAAAATCCGCCAGGTTGTACACGCACGAGCATCGCAGCTACATATGGATCCGATCATGCTCCTTGAACCGCGTGTTCAACGCCTCATCGCGTGGAACAACATCGCCTATCAAGGTGCGGAACTCAACGCTTATCTTTCTCGCCTAGGAGTGCGAGATTGGCAGATTGAAAATATCGGTCACGATATTGAAAAAGTCATTCGCTCATTTTAGATCCGTGTAAGCCCAGCCAGTACGCGCTGAGCATCTGCCGCAATTGCGTCAGCATCGATACCGATTTGATCAATAATTTCGTCACGCGAGGCATGATCGAGGAATACTCGCGGAATTCCATATCCGCGAACGGGAGTGAATACCTCGTGGCGGGCCAGTGCATTTCGCAATGCATCCGTGTATCCGCCGTCAACGAGACCGTCTTCAAGCACCAGGATTAGCTGAGCTGAGGCAAGCGCATCAACGAGGGTATCGGGGACAGGAATCAGCCACCGGGGATCAAGCACCCGCGCATCAATGCCGTGGACAGATAGTATGTCCGCAACCTGCAGGCCGGTGGTGGCCATCGAACCGGTGGCCATAATCGTCACGGCATCATCACCGTCCCGCAGCACGTCGGCATAGTCTTCGCTACGCTCAGCTTTAATCGGCTTTGGCAATGCTCCCTTAGGGTAGCGGATGACAGTCGGGGCATCGTCGATAGCAATCGCTTTTCGCAGTGCCGCGCGTAGGGTGGCTTCATCGCGGGGCGCTGCCATCTGTATGCCGGGTACATGCGATAAAAGCGCAATATCCCACATTCCATTATGGGAGGCTCCATCATCGCCGGTGATACCCGCACGATCGAGGACGAATGTCACCGCTTCCCGATGTAAAGCAACATCCATGAGGACTTGGTCGAATGCCCGGTTGAGGAAAGTTGCGTATACCGCAACCACCGGGTGAGCCCCGGCATATGCCATACCCGCTGCCGCAGTGACGGCATGCTGTTCGGCGATACCTACATCAATGACTCGATCAGGATACTTCTGAGCAAAAGGCTTGAGTCCCACCGGCGCCATCATAGCGGCGGTAATCCCCACCACGCGCGGATCTTCGTCGGCTATTTTAACTATTTCGTCGGCAAAAACTGCCGTCCAACCAAAACGCGATGGAGCCACCGGTAAACCAGTTTCCGGATGGATTTTACCAACCGCGTGGAAGCGATCAGCCACATCATCCTCTGCGGGAGAATAGCCGCGGCCCTTTTCGGTAATGACGTGAACAATAATTGGTTGATTTGCGGCTTTGGCGCGAGTGAGAGCAAACTCCACGGCTACCTCATCGTGACCATCGACAGGACCAATGTATTTGATGCCTAAATCTTCAAATAATACCTGGGGTGCCAACACATCTTTGACACCCGCTTTCAGGCCGTGCAGTGCCTCAAATGCAGCCTCCCCCGGCTTGCCGCGCGCGAGCAACTTTTTCTTACCCCACGCAAGGGCACGCTCATAGTGTTCGGACGTACGTAAAGCGTCCAGGTGGTGGGCAAGGCCGCCGATGGTGGGAGCGTACGAACGTCCATTGTCATTGACAATAATGACCAGTCGCCCACTACCACGCTCAGCAATGTTGTTAAGCGCCTCCCAGGCCATTCCCCCGGTTAAAGCGCCATCTCCGATGACGGCAACGACGTGGTCACTACGGCCCTGGCGAGTGTACTCTCGAGAAATACCGTCCGCCCAGGAAAGCGCGGTTGAGGCGTGAGAGTTCTCAACGACATCGTGCACCGATTCGGAGCGCGACGGATAACCTGAAATACCTCCCGCCTGACGCAGTTGTGAAAAGTCGGCTCGCCCAGTCAGGAGTTTATGGACGTAAGCTTGATGGCCGGTATCGAACACAATGGTGTCACGAGGGGAATCAAATACTCGATGAATCGCCAAAGTCACTTCAACTACGCCGAGATTCGGCCCCAAATGTCCGCCTGTGCGGGAAACCGACTGCACGAGATACGTGCGGATCTCCTCGGCTAACTCAACCAGTTGCGCAGATGTCAAAGTGCGTATGTCAGACGGTCGTTGAATTGCCGACAGGAGCTTCCCCGGGGACACGCGAGAGCTTTCAACCATGCGTCCATCCTAGTGAACAAACTGTCAATATGCCGCTTGATTCCGTGCGATAGTGGCAACAGTTGCATCTCGGTGATGCATCCCTCATTAACCGTTGATTCACTGTAAATTGGAATCATCATCTAACGCACTGGAGATGGAGCCATGTCTGAGACTCGAGATTTTGGAGTGTGGGACTCCCCTATCAGCACTGACGATATAACTGCTCGAACCGTCACACTGTCACAAGTCCGTGTGGATGGATCGTCAACTATGTGGGTTGAAGGTCGCCCAAATCAAGGCGGCCGCAATGTACTTCTGCGTCGAAACGCACTGGGCATGACGGAAGAAGTACTCCCCATGATTGAGGGCATGACGCTTCCCGATGTGCGTACGCGGGTGCATGAATATGGTGGCCGTGCTTACGCGGTTGACGCCGGAATCGTGGTGTTTTCTCACGGCGGTGACGGCCGGGTATATCGATACGATCTCAATCACCCTTCGGAAGGCATCACAGCTCTCACCGAACTTTCAAATCGACGATACGGTGATTTTGAAATCGCACCGGTTCGAGACATCGTTTATGCGGTATGCGAAGACCATTCCGGTGACGGTGAACCAGTTAATACGCTGGTAGCAATTCCACTTGATGGTAGTGGCGCCCGTGATAGCCACAGTATTGCCACCGTATTCGCAGGCACTGACTTTGTTTCGGCCCCGACACTCAGCCCCGACGGCACAAAATTAGCGTGGCTAACCTGGAATCACCCGCATATGCCATGGACACAGTCACAATTGCATATCGGGAGTCTGAATTTCGAGGGAAATGTCGATACCGTTCACACTCTCATCGATGAGGAGGGCGTGTGTGTATACGAGCCTCGGTGGACGCTCACAGGTGATCTCATTCACGTCGACGATTCATCGGGTTGGGCTAATCTGTACCGGACAGAAGGTTTTGAATGGCACGATGACGAGGCCGCGGATGCGTGGACAACACGCTTGCGTTCACGTCGATTGCACCCTTCCCAGAAAGCTTTTTCCCACCCCCACTGGCAGCTCGGCCTGCATTCATTTGACAATCTCGATGAAGATCATCTGATCTGCTCTTGGGCCGAAGATGGTTTGTGGCACCTTGGCACGGTACGAATCGATAACGGACAACTTGAACGTTGGGATATCGGCTGGTGGCCGGTCGGCAACGTGGCCTCTCACTCCGGACGCGTCGTTCTCCTGGCTGACTCACCCCATCACGTAGCCTCCATTATTGAAGTTCAAAACGGGCATACTCGCATCATTCGTACCTCAACATACGCGGAACTGCCTGACGACTTCATCTCCGTGGCGGAGCCTCTCTCCTGGTCTACCCGCGATGGCGAAACTTCGCACGGGTTCTTTTATCCGCCCCGCAACCCCGGATTTGAAGGAGCGTCAAATACCCTGCCTCCACTGATTGTGATGGTGCACGGCGGCCCCACCTCTGCCTCTAGGCCGGGCTTGACGCTCGAGCAACAGTACTGGACGTCACGCGGTTTCGCGGTTCTCGACGTCAACCATCGCGGGTCTACCGGCTGGGGACGCGAATATCGAGAACGACTCAACGGAAACTGGGGAGTAATGGATATTGACGACTGTGCCGATGGCGTCAACTACCTCATCGAGCATGGTCGCATCGATGCCAAGCGGGTCGCTATCCGGGGCGGCTCAGCAGGCGGATATACCGCCCTCATGGCACTCGCTCGATCCGAGGTATTTACCGCTGGCACGGCTCTATATGGTGTCACAGATTTGCGAACCCTGAGACAAGAAACCCATAAGTTTGAGTCTCGCTATCTTGATCGACTCCTCGGGGCTCATAATCCGGATGATCCGATTTACCTCTCTCGCTCCCCAATCAGCCATATCGATTCCATTACCGCTCCGCTCCTGCTTCTTCATGGAAGTGACGATGCTGTGGTACCTGTTGACCAGGCGCAGCGGATGAAGGATGCACTCGACGAACTTGACCGAAACGTTAAACTCAAAGTGTACGACGGTGAAGGCCATGGTTTCATACATGCCGCCACCGTTGCTGATGCACTCGACACAGAAAGACGCTTCTATCTCAACGCCTGGAATATCTCCTAACCGGGCCGAAATGGCCTCATGACTGCTCAAGACGAACCCCCCATCACACCGGCTTCATCCGGTTCACGCGACGGACTTAGCCGCTTCTTTACGATGTATCGCGGTGGGCAAGCTGTACTTGCCGTAGCCGTCGGTATTTTGACCGGCCTTGTATGCGTACTTTTCCACGGGCTCATCGTCGGTTGGTCGCGCATTATGTCAGGATTTCCGGACTATGCTGCCGTCTACGGACACGTCCACGGAACACTCGGATGGGGCACCTGGTTTCTCCTGTTTACACCGGTTATCTCGGCCCTCATTTACGGTCCGGTAGTTCATAAATGGGCTCCATCGACGGGCGGAATCGGCATTCCCGAAGTGATGCTCGCCGTTCGACGCAAGGGTGGGCGCATCACGAAACGCATCATGTTTATCAAAGTATTTGCGGCGGCTCTGACAATGGGCGGAGGCGGTAGCGTGGGCAAAGAAGGTCCCGTGGTACAAGCCGGAGCTGCTGTCGGCTCGTGGGTGGGTACGCGACTTCATCTCCCCACACGCCAGCTCATTATTCTGGTAACTTGCGGTTCCGCAGGAGGTGTGGCGGCAACATTCAATGCACCACTGGCGGCAGCGGTGTTTGCACTGGAAGTTATTATCGTGCGTTTTAATGCGGAAGTGTTTTCCATGGCCGTGCTCTCGTCGGTATCTTCTGCAGTCGTCGCCCGCGCCATCCTCGGCGATGCCTTTATGATTACCCTGCCGCGGGACCTCGAACTGAGTTCCTCCATCGACCTGTGGGCGGTTGCTCTCATCGGTGTGTTAGCGGGTTTGATGGGTGTGCTCCTATCGAAAACCCTGTATGCGATGACCGATCTATTTGATGCCATTCATCGCGGTCCCGAATGGACACGGCCAGTGATCTTCTCATTCGGCCTTGGCTTCGGATTGTGGATGTTCCCGATGATGTACGGAACATCTACGTCGCTGCAAACTCATGCTCTGATGGGACGATACACGGTCGGCTTCCTACTGATGTTGGCTTTCCTAAAGGTAATCTTTACGTCCTACACCATTTCGATGGGCGGCTCAGGAGGAATATTTGCTCCCTCTCTATTTATCGGTGCAACCACCGGAGCCGCGATCGGACAGTTACTCGATCCGTTAACAAACTCAGATCCCGGAGTATTCGGTGTCATTGGAATGGGGGCTGCTTTCGCCGGTGCTGCCCGCGCCCCTATGGCGGCGGTTATTATCATTCTGGAAATGACTGGCCAATTTTCACTAATTCTTCCACTTATGCTCGCCATCGTCATCGCCACCGCAGTCTCCCGATCCCTGACGCGCAAAACAATTTATACCGAAAAACTCATGCGCAGAGGGGACAACCTCGATGATCCAGTTAACGCCACATTGCTGGGGCGCAATGCCGCCAAAACGCTGATGGGACCTGTTCCCGGCACCATTGCGCATACCGCATCAATCGCTCACGCAGCCTCCATCATGACCTCCGCCGAAGCAACCATACTTCCTGTCCTCGACGAGAATGACAAATTTGTCGGCTGTGTATCATCACTTGAAATTGCTTCGGCTCAACTCCAGGATGAGATTCCCGAATCAGTCATGGATCTTCATCTCACGAAGACATCGATTCCGGCAACAGCTTTTCCCTCGGTGTTTATGCAGCGTATTCTCGCCAATCACGTTGCCGGGTTACCCGTGCTAGAAGAAGGTAAAGTCATCGGCTGGATAGCTGCCGAAGACCTCGTCAACCGTATGTATCGCCAGCAACGGCGCGCTCTCGAAGCCCGCGAATCCGAATCGTCACTCGGTTCGCGTTGGCTTGATCGTCAGCGCAAGAAACACACTCCCGACGAACACTAGAGCGGTATCAACACCCCCGTATTGTAGCCAAGGGGGCGCACCCATCTGCGGTGGGTGCGCCCCCCTTGGATATCTAGGCGGCTGTCGCCGTGGCGATGCCGCTGCGTGACACGGTCACATATGTTTTATTTTGCCAGCTGGCGAAGAACGTACTGCAAGATTCCTCCGTTGCGGAAATACTCTGCCTCGCCGGGGGTATCGATACGTACAGTCGCATCGAACTCTACCGATGAACCGTCAGTCTTCTTTGCATTCACTCGAACAGTCTTCGGTGTGGTGCCCTCATTCAGTACCTCAATACCGGTTATGTCGAAGGTCTCGGTACCGTCAAGCCCAAGTGAATTGCGATCCTCACCATCTGGGAACTGCAGAGGTAGCACCCCCATACCGATCAGATTCGAGCGGTGAATACGTTCGAATGACTCGGTAATTACCGCACGAACACCCAGTAGCGAGGTCCCCTTAGCAGCCCAGTCACGGGATGAGCCCGAACCGTACTCTTTACCACCGAGAACAACGAGTGGAATACCGGCTTCCTGGTAGTTAACAGAGGCGTCATAAACGCTTACCTGTGGACCGCCCTCCTGCGTAAAGTCACGGGTGAAACCGCCTTCGACGTTATCGAGCAGTTCATTGCGAATACGAATATTCGCAAACGTACCACGGAGCATGACTTCGTGATTACCGCGACGCGAGCCGTAGGAGTTGAAGTCGCGGCGCTTCACACCATTTTCTGTTAAGTAGCGACCGGCCGGAGTGTCCTTACGGAATGAGCCCGCGGGCGAAATGTGGTCAGTTGTCACTGAATCACCGAGCTTGAGCAGAACACGCGCCCCGTGAATATCGGTAATAGGCTCGAGGTCCATCGTCATGCCATCAAAGAACGGTGCCTTGCGAATATAGGTGGAGGAATCATCCCACTCGAAGGTGGCACCATCCGGTGTTTCAAGCGAGCGCCAACGTTCATCGCCTGCAAAGACGTCGGAATAGTCCTTTTCGAACATCTGTGAGTCAATCGTCGAGTCGATCGTCTTCTGCACGGTTGCTGGATCAGGCCAAATGTCCTTGAGAAAGACATCCTTACCGCTCTTATCCTGGCCGAGCGGTTCAGAGTCGAAATCGAAGTCCATTGTGCCTGCCAAAGCATAAGCGATAACTAAGGGAGGCGACGCCAAGTAGTTCATCTTAACGTCCGGATTAATGCGTCCTTCAAAGTTACGGTTACCCGATAGGACCGAGACCACCGTCAGGTCCTCATCATTCACCGCCTGCGAAATGGCTTCCGGAAGCGGCCCGGAATTACCAATACATGTGGTGCATCCATAACCTACCAGGTTAAAGCCGAGTTCATTGAGATAAGGCCACAAGCCAGCCTTCTCATAGTAGTCGGTGACAACCTTTGAACCTGGAGCCATCGAGGTCTTAACCCACGGCTTCGATTGGAGGCCGCGTTCGACAGCGTTCTTCGCTAGGAGCGCAGCGGCCATCATAACCGATGGGTTCGAAGTATTTGTACACGAAGTAATCGATGCAATGACGACATGACCGTGGTCAAGTTGCGTCTCGGTGCCGTCTTCGAGAGTGACATTAACACGATGATGTGGTCGCTGGCTTGCCTTCTTTGCTTCCTGCGGCTGCGTAGTATCGTCCTCATCATCCAAAATGACCGGATCGGAAGCCTCCATCGTTGATTCGAGTGCCCGATCCAGTTCAGTCTCCTCTAGTCCCTTGCCAGAGACGTAATCTGGGAGGGTGCCGGCGAAAGATTCTTTGGCCACAGCAAGTTCTACGCGGTCTTGCGGGCGCTTCGGTCCAGCAATCGAAGGAACAACGCTTGATAGATCGAGCTCGAGATATTCGGAGTACACCGCTTCACGTGACGGATCGTGCCACAGACCCTGTTCCTTAGTGTATGCCTCAACGAGCTGAATTGACTCTTCGCTACGACCCGTTAAACGCAGGTAATCGAGCGTAACATCATCAATCGGGAAAATAGCGGCAGTTGATCCGAATTCGGGAGACATATTCCCGATGGTGGCGCGGTTAGCCAACGGCACTTCGGCTACGCCCTCACCGTAGAACTCGACGAATTTGCCAACTACGCCGTGTTCTCGAAGCAACTGCGTAATAGTCAACACGACGTCCGTAGCGGTTGCACCCGCCGGAATAGAGCCAGATAGTTTAAAGCCCACTACCTTCGGTATCAGCATCGATACCGGCTGGCCGAGCATAGCGGCCTCGGCCTCAATACCGCCAACGCCCCAGCCGAGAACACCCAGGCCGTTGACCATAGTGGTGTGAGAGTCAGTTCCCACACACGTATCGGGATACGCTATCGTCTTGCCATCAATTTCACGAGTAAAGACGGTACGCGCCAGGTGCTCGATATTGACCTGGTGAACAATACCGGTACCCGGTGGAACAACTCGGAAGTTCTCGAATGCTCCCTGCCCCCAACGCAAGAACTGATAGCGTTCACGGTTCCGCTCGTATTCGATTTCCATATTTCGCTCAAGAGCATCTTGGCGCCCGAATACGTCGATCACGACAGAGTGGTCAATAACCATCTCAGCGGGATTAAGGGGATTAATCTTCTGCGGGTCGCCACCGAGTTCAGCGACTGCTTCTCGCATTGTTGCCAGGTCGACAACACAGGGAACACCGGTGAAGTCCTGCATCACTACCCGAGCGGGAGTGAACTGGATTTCCGTATCTGGCTCCGCTTGGGGATCCCAGTTTGCCAGTGCTTCAATATGAGCCTTAGTCGTATTTGCGCCGTCTTCAGTGCGCAATAAGTTCTCGGCGAGAACCTTGAGAGCGAATGGGAGGCGATCAAGCCCCGGAACTGCATCGAGCCTAAAAATCTCATACGACTTACCGTCGACGTCTAGGTCTGCGCGGGACTTGAAGCTGTCAAGACTAGTCACTATCTCTCCTCGTGTTGTCTTCGTCGAAACGTACCCACAGAAAATATCTCGACATCAAGATACTTAATGCTAACACTTTCAATTCAGTATTGTTCCCGTTATTTCGTTACGAGGACGTGTTTCGCGCAACAGCGCTGACATTAAGCGGATTGTTCACCTCTATTGGCGGGAAAATACAGTGACAATTTCGAAATGGTGCGTTTGCGGAAATAGGTCTATTGCGCGCAGATTTGTCACCGCATATCCGCGGGCCATCAAATCGCGAATATCTCGGGCTCCTGCAGCCGGATCGCAGGAAACCAGAATAACGCGCTCGGGACCGATCATTCCAATGGTAGTTAGGATTTCTTTTCCGGCTCCGGAACGAGGTGGGTCGAGCACGATGAGATCGGGACGTTGCTCAAGATCCGACCACGCCTGCATGATGGTTTGAGAGTTGATTTGCCCTACCTGAAGGTCGCGCGGCGTATCCAGGCTGCGCAGATTGTGGCGCGCATCGGACACTGCCATCCGCGATCCCTCAAGAGAGATGAACCGGCCGTGCTCCCCGACCGCGTGAGCAAGAAAATAACTGAAAAGTCCAGCACCCGAAAAGAGCTCCAGGACGCCGTCTCCCGGACGCACCTGCGCGAAATCCATCACGGTCCCCACTAAATCACTGGGAGCGCTACGGTGAGTTTGCCAAAAACCATGCGTATTCACGTCAAATTGTGCGGTGAGTCCGCGGTAATCTACAGACCACGTAGCAATGTCGCGCACCCTGCGGCGTCGCGAATTAAACGTCTGGTTTCCAATCACAATTCTCCGCCCTCCCGCATTAGGAGCTATGGCACGCACCCGTTTACCCGGTCGATACAGCCGTTTCCACGGTGAATCTCCCAACAGCTCCAAATCCAAAAGAGACTGGTCTGCCAGTGGCATGTCATCAATTTCAACCAGGTCATGAGAATCAACCCGTGTCATAGCTAGGCGACGATTCTTGGTAATTTCGAACTCCACGCGAGTGCGCCGATGCCGCAAGTCTCCGGTTTCATCGCCGGAAGCAGGTTCAACTTTCAAGGCCGTGGTGCCAAGAGCCTCTTTTACCGCTTCAAAAGTTGGGGTCCCACCAATTCGGGATAGCTGATCAGCGATAACATCGGTTTTCCAGATTCGTTGATACTCGGGTTTGACGTGGCCAAGATCCGCTCCCCCAACGCCGCCGGGTCCAGCCTGGGGCCACACGTGCGGTTGCCGGTGTTCGGAAGCGTGGATGATCGTTGTCGCATCGGCGTGGAGTAGTCGAGAGCGCTCCTTTGTGACGGTTGCATCAACGACCTCTCCGGGTAAAGTGTGCCGAATGAAAACTGGACGGCCATCGGGATGGAGCGCAAAGCAGGTTCCGCCGTGAGCAGGGCGGAGAGCACGCAGGGATGGGAGTACGGTTTGTTTAGTCATGGGAGATACTCTCAGCTTCATTTAAGTGGTCAATCCACGGTACGACGGTGATGAGGACACCGGGTTCTTCCATCAAAGCACGTTGAAGATGCGCTATTTCGGCATTGTGTAGGCGAGTTTGCCACGGATGAGCAAATGTCACCTGCGGAATGACGACATTCACTAGCCGATTCGGATGAGCTCGTCGGGTGCGACGAATATGCTCGATGATTGAGATCGTTGCTCGTGGTCGCGATGGTTCAAGAATCGTCAAATCAACGTCAAGGTCTTGTTTGCGCCACTGCTGCAAAGTGGTTTCCACGTCATCACCGCCTTCGTCCACATGGATTAGCTCCATTGAGTATGGGCGGGTGGAACGGATCCAACGGGTTGCGCGCCCGAGAACCGGCCCAATATTGGTTGCAATGATCATGTAGTGAACGCGTCCGGGGGCGATGGGATCCTTGGTCGTGATTTCTCCAGCTCCGGTACCGTAGATCAGGTAATGGCGGCGCACGGTATACAGCAAAATGTAGAGTAGGCCGATTGCCAATGCAGCTATCCAGGTGCCGCGCGTCAGGTCAGCTAAGAAAAACGCCGCAAGTGTAGCGACACAGACGATGAGCCCGATGACAGCGATAATGCGAGCTCGTTTCATAGTGATCCTCTCCGACGAGTGGCCTTCGGTACGCAGCTTAATAGTCCAGTGTTTCATCGATGCCCAGCGCGTGAGCGTCAGTGTGATGAAACCACTAATAATAAGAATGGGAATAACGAATCGGGGACGCGCCTGCCCAATGACGAGCAGTATGGTGGCACCAATAGCGTTGAATAGCGGTGTAATACCGGTATAGGTCATCGAGCGCGAGATGTGGTCGGGTAACAGCTGAAAATATGCCAGTTCAAGACCGAGTTTTTCCGTATGGTGGAGGACGAGTCGAGCTCCCGCCAAACAAGTAGCGATGAAGATTATTGCCGCCCCGTGGAGTATCACAGGTTGGACTCGAATGGCTTGCAAGGAAGAAAATACAGCATTGGTACGCGATACATAAGCACCGGAGTCAACATCCGCCACATTAGCAATCACACTGAGCATAAGGATTGAGGTGGCAATGCCCGCAATCAACCGGGTGGTGTTGGCATTGGCATGGCGGGGAAGATTAAAGTTCTTCAAATCCGTCGTCACATGTCTGAGCAAAATAGCCGGTACGAGAGCAATGGTGAAACCGGAAAGAACCGCTGTCACAATGCGCATTGAAGAATCAGATCGAGCCGCCACTTCCCGTGATACGTCCGCCAAGTCGGATGAACCTGAAGTCGAGAAATAGGGCGATGCGCCAATCAGGCCGACGGTGAGAAACAGGAGGATAACGAAGGTGAGGGTCGCTAGTGTTGCAGTGACGCGATTGAGCCGTTGACGAGCAATGAGAACCGGCAGGGTCGTAAGAATCGCAATCGCCACTGCGAGAGGTACTCGAATATGGGTCAGTGGGCTCCACAAAGTGGTGGCGATGAGAACAGCGGTGGAAATCATCAGCGTGTAGGTGGCGAGATGCTCAATCACGAGGCAGGCGGCTGCCAGCGTCGACAGGCGGGTACCGAGGGCGGAATCGAGATTGGCGAAATCACCGACGTGAAGCCTACGTGCCTTAAGTACCGGCCCAGAAGAAATTGCAATTAAAATAACTACCGGAATAGCAAAGATTGTGATCCACACGGCCATTGAGGTGTCATATGATCCCAGCGGCCGTAGTGCGTATAGCAATACATCGGTTAGCCATACGGGTGCCGTTACCAGCATTGAAGTTGCGGCAAGTACCGGCACGTAGCGTCGCACGGGCCGGGAGGGCGCATATGTCTTCGTACCACGAGTGTTGATCGAGACTGCCATAGTATCTCTACTCTACCCGTCGAAACCTACGGACTCGATTATTCGTGTTCCCGGTATGCATTGAGCTGAGATCCACCTGATATTCTTGATAGCTTTAAAGCGTGCATTTTGTAGTAATGGGAGCCGGACGCGTTGGAACGACGCTGGCAACGATGTTGGATGATCGCGGACATTCAGTGGCTTTGATTGACCAAAACCCTGATGCGTTTCGGCGCTTACCATCGTCATTTTCAGGACGTCGAGTAACGGGCATTGGTTTTGATCGCGATACTTTGCGACAGGCCGGTATTGAGGAAGCCTATGCTTTTGCGGCCGTCTCAAACGGCGATAATTCGAATGTCATCTCAGCGCGGGTAGTACGTGAGACCTTCGGTATTGAACGGGTGGTTGCCCGCATTTATGACCCCACACGTGCGGAAGCATATGAACGCTTGGGAATACCCACGGTGGCAACAGTTCGACGCACCACGCAGGCGGTGTTGTCATGGATGATGCCTCCCGATGCTGATCTGGTGTGGACCCATGCGACAGGTGGCGTGTCGCTCATTAAGGCTCGCCCTGTTGCCTCCTGGCTGAATCTCGACTTCCCCACAGTTGAATCACTGGTGGGTGCAAAAATCGTGTATGTTTCACGTTTAGGTGCGGTCACCGTGGCTCACAACTCAATGGTCGTGCAGGAAAATGACGAGTTATTCTTTGCTGCACAGGGCGCAGACCCGGTGCCCATTCGCGAAATTTTGACGCGTGATCCGGTGGTAGAACTCTAATGAAAATTGTCATTGCAGGTGCGGGATCGGTTGGCCGGTCGATTGCGAAAGAACTGTTACTCAAAGACCATGAGGTGACGCTCATCGACCGTCAACCCGAACAGATGCGAGTTGCGGCGGTAGCGCAGGCGGACTGGGTTTTGGCCGACGCCTGCTCCCCCGACGCCCTATCGGAGGCTGGCGGCGCGGAATGCGACGTCATGGTGGCGGCCACCGGCGACGACAAGGCAAATCTAGTGATATCACTGCTAGCCAAGACCGAATTCGGCGTGCCTCGCGTGGTAGCGCGAGTAAATAACCCAAAAAATGAGTGGATGTTTGATTCGGCGTGGGGGGTCGATGTTCCGGTGTCGACACCGCGGGTGATGACGGCGCTTGTCGAAGAAGCGGTGTCCGTGGGCGCCCTCGTCCGACTATTCGATTTTCACGAGGCCGGTGCCTCGATTTACGCCATTACACTACCTGCTTATTCGAAGGTGGCTGGACGCGCAATCGGTGATTTAAAGCTTCCCGGCGACGCGCAGATACTGAGCGTGCTACGCGACGATGCACCACTGATAGCCGGTCATGACGTGGAGCTGGAACCGGGCGATGAGCTGGTGCTCATGCTGGCTTCCTCCGCTGAATCGCTACGGTCAGATGTTGAGTCGATCGTGGGAGAATGACGAGCCTTATAGGCAGCGAATTCACTCCTGCGTGGTGGGCTTTAGCGGGCGAAGCACGATCCACGTCAGCCACGCGCAGAAAATGAAAGGTGGTAACCCCAGGGCGAGTTTTGCCGTCCCCAGTAACGCCACCTTACCGGTCAACCACAGCGGCAGTTGCACGATGAAACGCAGTGCAAACATGCTAAACCACAGCCAGGTGAGCCAGTACCCAGCCTGGGAAAGTTTCACCCCACCGGGACTCGGCTGCTTCCACCACTTCCACGGTAACTGCCATACCGGGCACAAGAGCATAGATACCAGCGGATATCCAACGACGGCGCAGATGGCGATTGCCGTCGCATAGATCCCCGCGGCGATCAGACCGATCGTATAGAAGTTCTCACCGCGGCCAGATAGGCCCGCCCATACGACACCGATTGCGACCCCGATAAGACCAGAAACCGAATAGGTAATGGTCTCGCGCGTTACCAGCCGAGCAACGATAAGCACCACGGAGGTGACCACAGCTGCGATGAGCGTTTGTCGAAGATTATTGGTTACCACGTAGACGATAACGAAGACTAGGGCGGGTAAACTCGATTCGATGGCTCCGCGCACTCCCCCAACTGCTTCAAACGGGTTGAAGTGTTCCCTGTCGAGTTGGCGCAGCATAGCTGGGGTCTCGATGCGATTCAGATCAGTTTTTTCCGGTTCCATCTTTATTCGCCCTCGGTATCGGCGAGGATTTCATAGCGTGGGTTGAACATATGCGGCTGCGAATCGACCATTGCGGTAACGCCCTCGACCGATAGCATTTGCCCCACCCGAATACCGGGAATATCGCGTCTTCCCGACCATGACACGAGCAGGGTTCCGGCCTCATCTTGGATATGAGCTTGAATGGTTGCTGTGGCTCGTTTACTGGGGTAGGTAATGGCTACAACACGGCCTGTTACCCGAGTGCGCTCACGCAGTGCACGGGTGGGCTTTTCGGCGCTTTGAGCGGCTTGCGCTTCGTCGAGGGGCTCAGACATTGGGGGGAGTTTCGACTTGGATCATGCCAGCCGGCAAGGTCATAGGGATAGTCGATAGCGGAGGACGTGGCTGGTCATCTCGATGAACCACCAGTGCATCGATGATTTCTCGCGCCTGCTCAAAGGCATCGGAGTCCGCTGCTGCGGCCCCCATGACATCGACGCGCAAAAACCAGCGTCTGCCATCAAGGCCGATAATTCGTACCTGTGAACCCCCGGTGGAGGGGCCCGATACGAGCATCTGTTTCCCCCAACGTCCCTGGCGGTAGGTGACGGTATTTTTCTGCTTCGTCAACGAAGTTTCCAGTTGTTCTTGCACTCGCTTCCAAGAACCACCGGATTTCGGTGAAGCAAAAACTCGTAGCTCCAAACGGCTGGTACCAATAATCAGTCCCAAACTGACAATAGTTTTGGTGCCGGGAGCTACCGTTGGCACAAGTTGCATGCCCGTCACTTGCGGAACTCGAATAGGACCAAAGTCGATATAGCCTTTTTCCGTTTCTTTTTCCAAGGAATCATACGGCCCGTGTTCCGGAATCTGGACCTCTGGCTCCGGACTCGTATCGACCGCTGATTCACGATGATTTCTATTTCTTCCAAACAGTGCCATATGCCTATTGTCCCACGCGATTTATCACATACTCAGTCCGCCCACAGTATCTTTCTGCGGACGGACTGTCTCACTAGATGATCTTTTTTCAGTGCTACCTCATTCTGCGCACTCGGTACACACTGGGAGTCCGTCTTGTTCATACGCGAGCTGAGACGTGTGGTGAACAAGGAAACACTCTGAACAGGTGAATTCATCTTCCTGCCGCGGAACAACGCGGACCGTCAATTCTTCATTGGAAAGATCGGCTCCAGGGAGCTCAAAATCCTCCGCCACCTCGTTTTCGTCCTCGTCGACAGCATTTGATCCGGCGTCGCTGCGCCGGCTTTTCAGCTCTTCGAGAGAGTCCTCGCTCACTTCATCTTCGTTCTTACGCGGTGCGTCGTAATCGGTTGCCATGGTTACCTCTTTAAGCGTTCGTGTAAAAATACACTGTAGTGCGTCACGATACTGAATATTAAGTGTTGCGCCGGGATATTAACATCTATTTGAGATAAATACGTAATGGAGCTGCGACACGCGCCGGGTATCACTCCCATCTGTCGCAAAATCCTGCGATGCTTCGAGGGAGGAGAGGGAGGATTCATGATCGAACTTGAACTGTTGGGAGCCCACGCGGATGGTTCTCAGTTGGTGTTTACTGACCCCGAAGGGCAACGGTTCATCGTCACGATTGATGACGCGTTGAGGGCAGCTGTGCGGCGCGAAGGGATTCGTTTGGAAACGATGCCGACCCAGGGTGCCCAGCTCAGTCCACGCGAAATCCAACAGCTACTGCGAGCCGGCATGGAACCGGCGGAAATATCGTCGACCTACGATGTGGATCCGGCCCGTGTCAACCGTTTTCACTCCCCGGTGCGCGCGGAAAAGAACTACGTCATTTCTCAAGCCTTGAACTCGCCGGTGGGTGCCGAAGGAGGCACTCCCACCCTCGGTGATTTAGTCGTTGACCGTCTAGCTACCCGCGGAGTCGACGCTCAGACCCTATCGTGGACAGCTTCTCGTCAGGATGATGACCCATGGGAGCTTCACCTAGCTTTCGTGCAAGCAGCCCGTCAATGCCACGCCAGCTGGCAAGTGCATTCGGATGGAAAGATTATTCGTGCACTTGATGATGAGTCGCGCTGGTTGACCGAGACCACTACTCCAGCATCTACTCCGGGTTCCGTAACTGAGCTACCATCATCGCAACGAAACGATGTTACGGGCCCCCCGGTAACCGGCGAAGATGTCGAACGGATGTTGGATGAACTATCCGTAGCCCGGGGGCGTCGACAAGTCATTGATGATGACGATGATGCAGAGACGTCTCCCGCGTTGGTGGCTTTTCCCGGCTCCGCTACCACTGCTACGGAGGAGTCTTCCGTCTCTTCTGCTGAGGATGCGGCGGAGCCGGAGGCTCCCCAGGCAGATGATTCAGACGTGCTTCCCGGCTTGGATTCATATACGCCTCAAACCGAATCAACTCCTAAACCAACCCCGAAACGACGCAAAAGGCGGTCGGTTCCTTCTTGGGATGAGATCGTCTTTGGCTCCAAATCTGATTAGTTCATCGTAGGCGCAGAACCGGGATAGTCATTTCCTCGGCACTGGTAGCCCCGTGGACTCCAATCAGGTTGATTAAACCGTGTGGTTGCGAGCGAGAGTCGACACACACCCAGTTGTCGCACATGAGCGCCAGCCCCGCTCCCATCAAAGCCGCACCTTTGCCTCCCACTGTCTCGACAATGTCGTGGCCTCGCACGATAATGGCTCGGTCTGCCAAAAACCTCTCCCAGCGGTCGAGCAAATCGTCTGCGCCAGGTTGCGGGTGAATGTGTACAGCCCGTCCTTCGCCCGCCACCATCTCAAGCCCATGATGTAATTCGGGATGATCCGCAATGTCGATACGGCGCGATGGATGAGTATCGACCATACCGTGATCCGCAGTTACGATCACCACGCTACCGCGGGGGCTTTCGGCTTCCAGGCGTGCTAAACCGGCATCGATTCTTTCGAGTTCCTCCACCCACGCCGTACTCTCCCAGCCATTAACGTGACCGGTATGATCAAGCTCCGACCAGTATAGGTAGACCATCGGTGTTCCTATGCGTAGCTGATGGAGAGCGGCATCGATGCGCTCATCCCACGATTCTGCCGCCACGTGAGTGGCACCGCGAAGAGCAGCGCGAGTTAACCCCGAATTCGCAAATCGTGCGGACAGTACGACTGCGGCGCTTAGATCGGCGCTTTCAGCGGCCCTTTGAAAAAGAGTCGGTACCGGTTGCCACTGCTCTGGTGGCATGGAGGAGCCGTCGAATGATAGGAGTACGACCGGTTCATTGCCGTCCTTGACGGACCATCCCACCATACGCGTGCGGCCGGGGAATTCCCCGGTAGTGAATGACGTAATCGCGGCTGCGGTGGTAGAGGGAATAACTGTGTGTGCTTCGACAATATCGCCGTAATGCCGCCGCAAACAGGGAGCGTGCCCCAGTCGCTCTGACAGGAGGCGGTACCCCAACCCATCGATCAGCACAACACATACGTTACGGGGTTGATCGAGCTCCAGCGTATCGGCCAGTTCCGGCCGCGCAATATCAAGTCCGAGGGCGCTATAGGCCGCGGGAAGAACATCTGTGATGCGGGGAAATGCTCTCGTCGCCTCAAGTACGCGGCGTAGCTGCGTTGCCTGTGTCATGGTTTCATCCCCTTCCGGCGTGGAATCACCGTCTGAACGAGGTCCTTTGCCACAATAATAGGCATGTCCAAAGCCGTAACTTCACATGCCGCAGAGCATATTGTCGAAATCGATGTCTCTGAAGAAATGCGCGGATCCTTTCTTGAATACGCGTATTCAGTGATCTATGCCCGTGCGCTACCCGACGCTCGCGACGGTTGTAAGCCCGTTCAACGCCGTATTCTTTATCAGATGGCGCAAATGGGATTACGTCCGGATCGCGGTCATGTCAAGTCACAAAGTGTCGTCGGCGAAGTAATGGGCAAACTCCATCCGCATGGTGATTCGGCGATCTACGATGCGCTGGTTCGCTTAGCGCAACCGTTCAACCTCCGTCTACCGCTTGTTGACGGTCACGGGAATTTCGGTTCCCTCGACGATGGTCCAGCTGCCGCACGCTATACGGAAGTACGGCTAGCTGCGTCCGCCCTCGATATGGTGGCCAATCTCGATGAAGACGTCGTTGATTTTATTCCCAATTACGACAATCGAGCGACTCAGCCGGAGGTTCTCCCCGCCGGTTTCCCGCAACTTCTTGTCAATGGAGCTTCAGGAATTGCGGTGGGTATGGCAACTAATATTGCTCCCCATAACCTCGGGGAGGTAGTGGCTGCAACCTGCCATTTGATTGACAATCCGCAAGCTTCAACCCGTGACCTCATGCAGTTTGTGCCCGGCCCGGATCTACCCGAGGGCGGTATTATTGTTGGACTTGACGGAATTCAAGATGCCTATGAAACCGGACGAGGCAGTTTCCGAACCCGCGCGAAAGTCAGTATTGAGCGTGTAACTGCGCGCAAACGCGGGCTTGTCATCACTGAGTTGCCCTATTTGGTGGGCCCTGAACGGGTTATTGAACGGATTAAACAGGCCGTTAATCAAAAGCGTCTCAAAGGTATCTCCAATGTTACGAATCTCACTGATCGACATCATGGCGTCCGTCTCGTAGTTGAAATTAAAAATGGTTTCAATCCTGAGGCCGTGCTGGCTGAGCTGTATCGGTTAACTCCGCTCGAAGACTCATTTTCCATCAACGCAGTGGCGCTTGTCGATGGTCGTCCAGAAACGCTGGGGCTGAAGCGGATGCTCGAAGTGTATCTGGATCATCGTCTGCAGGTGGTGCGCAGACGAAGTGAATACCGCCGTCAACAGGCTCTTGATCGTCTCCACCTGGTGGAAGGCCTGCTCATAGCAGTACTCGACATTGATGACGTTATTGCCATTATCCGCTCATCGGATGATGTTTCATCAGCTCGGCAACGGTTGATGATGGCTTTTGATTTAACCGAAGTACAAGCCGATCACATCCTCGCCCTACGGTTACGACGGCTGACAAAATTCTCGCGTATCGAGCTTGAAACCGAAAGAGATGAGCTACGAGAAAAGATTGCTCGATTGGAAGAGATTCTCGGTTCCGATAGCGTATTGCGCCAGGTGGTACGCGAAGAATTGATTGAAGTCTCAAAGCGTCTGTCGACTCCCCGACGCACCATGTTGCTGTCAGTGGATCCTACCCAAAACCAAGGTTCAACGCGGTCAAGTTCGGTGCCGCTGGAGATTCCCGACGGCCCAGCCACGGTGGTATTAACGCCGGGAGGAGGAATCATCCGCGTTGACGGCGATGAACCGTTGGCGAAATCGGCAGAGCGCGGCGTGTGGGATACCTACCTGATTGCTATCCCATCGTCAACGAGGTCGCAGGTGGGCGTTGTGGACAGTACAGGAGTGATTCACCGCGTCGAGATTGTCGATCTACCGGCAGCGCCGCGTACAGCCGCGAATACTTCCTTTGCCGGGGCTATCCGTGTATCGCAACTGCTCGGTCAGGACATCACACCGGTTGGTCTGATTGACGTGGAGGGCGAAGGAATCACGGGTTTCGTCACACGAAATGGCGTAGTCAAACGCATGCGCCCAGATTTCGCTAAAGCGGATAGCTTTGAAGCCATCACCCTAGCTGAGGATGACGCGGTTGTCTTTGCCGGGCCGTGTCCCGACGATGTCGACGTGGTTTTCATTACCTCCGATGCGCAGTTGCTTCGCACGCCTGCAGCTAAGATCCGTCCGCAAGGCAGAGTGGCAGGCGGAGTTGCCGGCATGTCCGTAGCTGATGGAGCGCATGTGATTGAAGCTGCCTTCACCAACTTAGATGAGGCACAGGTAGTCACCGTTGCCACCTCTGAAGCGGGTTTGCTCGACGCTATTCAAACCAGCGTGAAGGTCACCAGTGGCACCGTATTCCCCGCCAAAGGGCGAGCCACGATGGGTGTGCGGTGCCATCGTTTCCTGAAGGGGGAAGAACAACTGGTTTTGGCGCGGGTGTGTCCTTCTCTTGCCATTGCAACAGATGCGACGGGAGCAGCTATTTCGCTCCCGGAGGTCGATGAGCGCCGCGATGGCTCCGGCGAAGCTATTGGACGCAAGCAGATCGCTACCGTGAGCTAATCGACGTCGAGAGTATACAGTCGAGCGGTGGAGACGGTGGTGAAGCCAAGCGAATCGTAAATCGATATCGCGGCGGTGTGGTTAGTCGAGGTCACTCCCGCAGAGACCGCTTGCATTCCCGCATCCATCTGAGTTCGCATTGTCTGCGCTACGAGGGCGGATGCTAAATGGGTGTCCCGGTAATCATTGAGCACTCCCAGCATGTCAATGGTACCTTCGCGCCACCCGAGAACCGACCAATCTTGAGCATATCGGGAGGCCATAATGTAGCCGGCGATAGTGGGGCGATCACCGGAGTTGTCGACTGCCACGAATGACCAGTCTGGGCGAAAGGCTCCCCGCCCGGACATCCACAGCTCCATGGTCTGTGGACTAGCGTTCCACTGCTCTTGAGCTACCCGATTGGCTGCTTGCAAGATGACGTTTTCCTCGAAAGCCTCCCACGGCTCGATTCGCAAGAAAGGTCCAAGCTCAATATCGTGAATATCTGCGCTCAGTGGGGCTCTCAGATCGTAAAAAGAACGCGCCCATTTATAGCCTAGATCGATGAGGTGATTTTCCAGATCGGCATGGCCTTGTTCCACTTGGAAGGTGATATGTCGTTGCGGTAACTGTGCATCGGCAAGCATGCGACGAGCCTCATCAGTTTGCCAGGTAACGAGGGCGCGTCCGATACCCAATCCGCGAAAATCCGGATCTACCCCGCCTTGGCAAGTTGCTATTGCTCCGGCTCCCTCTTTAATGCGTACATACCCGTAAGCCTTCAGTTCGCCGGCAACGAAACCGCCGATGGTTGAATGGGCCATAGTGGAGCGGAAAAAGTCGCGCACTTCGTCTGTGGAGGTTCGATACGGAAGCTCATCATGAGTTTCGATGCGGTGTAGCAAGGAACTGAAAATTTCCGCATCGTTGCTGGTTAACGGCCGCCACTCCAAAGCAGGAAGTTCGGTGGGCGGCATCGACTTCAACCACGGTGAACGACGTTCGCGAATGATATTTCCTTTCTCTGGTAACTCATCGTAGCTTATCGAAAAAGTGCGAACTTATCTGCTCGGCACCGTTATTACACGCTACAGATCAAGTGCATAAAACACTTGTTCACCAGCAGAAACGAATCCCAATCGTTGGTAGAATGACTGCGCACCGTGCGGATTATCTTTATCGACGTCGAGGCCAAAACGTTCGACTCGAGAATGGAATGCAGCATTCATTGCTTTCGTGATTAAAGCCTTCGCCAGTCCGTGACCGCGAGCGCCCGAGTCAACTCCCAATAGCTCCGCATACGCTTCCGATACCCCGGTATGAATCCATCGTGCAGGTAGGCGGCATACCAGAATATAGCCGGCCACCTGTCCGGTTGAAGACAACGCTACAAAAGACCAGCGTTTTTGCATATGCGGACGGGCATTGTTCCACCATTCAACGGTATCTGCACAGGTGCCCCAGTGATCAGAAAAGGCACGTATGTGAAGAGATTTGATTTCATTATCTAACTCCGGAATCCAGGGAACTACCGTATACCCTCCGCTGGGTTGAGACACCGCTGGTTCTTCGCCGTGAAAGTCTCGATGCATAATCTGAAATGTGCGGTGCGGGGAAAATCCGGCCGCCATGTAGAGGCGTCGACGATCATTGACGTGACTATCAACAAGATTTGCTAAACGCACCGGAATGGTCGCATCTGGCCCATAGGCGTCTACAATCATCTGGCGAGCACGGGCTTCCTGCCATTTGAGAACCGCGCGTCCGATACCGCGTCCTCGCCACTGCGGCTCAATAAAAGCATTGACGTCGGCTCTGGCCACCTGAGAGTCTGCCTGCATAACTTCTACCCAAGCGAGTGAACGGATGCAATCATCGGAATCAAGGCCCACAATCACGTCCGCAATCTGACCATTTGCTCCGTACTCAAGGAGGTCAGCGATTTGTCGTTCACTGGTAGAAGACAGGGCATCATCATATTTTTCACACGACCGTATCAATCGCGCGATGGCTCCTGCGTCACGCGCGCGAAGAGGTCTCCACACCAATCCAAGATGATCCCCGGGATAATGCAGATCTGGCGCGGGCGTAAGGCGTTCAGATAAAGAACCGATCATAAGATTATCTTATGCGATAGACGGTCAAACACTGATATCTAAATGACTGTCTCGCGGGTAGCTAGCGGCGGCTACCCAATAGGTCGTTGTACTCAGGCATCGATCTGTTGACGGTCGAGGGCATCCGCTCCCTCAACGATGAATTCGCGTCGAGGTGCAACCTCCGAGCCCATGAGTAGTTCAAACATGCGTTCAGCCTCAGTGATGGCGGTTTCATCCTCCAGCGTGATCCGACGCAATGTGCGATGTTCTGGGTCCATCGTGGTTTCGGCAAGCTGGTCAGCATCCATCTCGCCGAGTCCTTTATATCGTTGGATAGGCTCTTTATATTGCCGTCCCGAACGCGACAGACGAGATAGTTGCTGATGCAATTCCTCTTCTGAATAGGTGTAGATCATTTCTTTTGGTCGGCGTCCCTGCTTGGGAACTTCTATACGATGAAGCGGCGGTACAGCCGCATACACGCGACCGGCTTCGACCAGTGGGCGCATATACCGAAAGAACAACGTCAATAGCAGGGTACGAATATGAGCACCATCTACATCCGCATCCGTCATCAGCACCACTTTGCCGTAGCGTGCTTGCGATAAGTCAAAAGTGCGACCGGATCCGGCTCCGATCACCTGAATGATGGCCGAACATTCGGCATTGGAAAGCATATCCGCGGTGGATTTCTTTTGGACATTGAGTATCTTGCCGCGTATTGGAAACAGTGCCTGGAACTCTGAGGAACGAGCGAATTTGGCGGTTCCGAGCGCTGAATCGCCCTCGACGATGAACAGCTCCGATTTATCCACATCGGTAGAGCGACAGTCGGCTAGTTTTGCCGGCAACGCCGAGGATTCTAAGGCATTTTTTCGCCTTGAAATCTCCTTGTGTAATCGGGCAGATACCCGGGCCTTCATTTCACCTACGATTTTCTCGATCAACGCATCATTCGATTGTTTGATGTCTCGTTTCGTTGATTTAAATCGCTCGGTAAAGAAATCCGTCACAATCTTATTGACCAGCGGGCGAATCTGCGGCGTGCCCAGAACTTCCTTGGTTTGGCCCTCGAATTGGGGTTCGGGGAAGCGGACGGTAACCACCGCCGTAAGGCCGGCTAGAACGTCTTCTTTATCGACCCGCCCATCCTTGGCGGTGACTTTATAGCGACGCATATTGTTTTCGACCTGATTGCGAATCACTTTGACAAGCGCCTGTTCAAAACCCTGCACGTGGGTTCCGCCTTTGGGGGTGGCTATAATATTGACGAATGCTCGTTGCGTCGTATCGTACCCTACGCCCCAGCGCAGGGCGATATCGACCTCGCAGGTGCGGTCAACTTCTACCGGCTTGAGGTGCCCGGAGCGATCGAGCCGCTGGATGGTTTCCTCATACGTACCGGTACCCCGGATACGCATGGTGTCGGTGACGGCGCCATCGGCGGCCAGAAAATCGACAAAATCCTCCACTCCCCCGTCGAATCGCATAGTTTCTTCACGTGGCTCTTCACCGCGTTCATCGATAGTGCGGATGGTAAGACCGGGAACGAGGAATGCTGTTTGTCGTGCACGCTCCAGTAGCGAATCCCAATTGAAACCTTCTGACGACGGGAAAATCTGGAAGTCCGCCCAAAAACGCACGCGGGTTCCACTCACTCCGCGTTTGACTTTGCCAACCACATCGAGTTCTGAAGATTCAATGAAGGGGACAAAAGGCGAATTCGGGGTACGCTGGGCGGAATCGTCGAACCGCCCCGGCTCGCCGCGTCTAAAGCTCATTTGGTAGGTTTTTCCGCCTCGATCAACCTGTACGTCAAGTCGGGCTGACAGCGCATTGACAACCGATGCTCCGACACCGTGGAGACCTCCGGCAGAGCCGTAGGATCCCCCGCCAAATTTCCCGCCGGCGTGAAGCTTAGTGAAGACGACCTCAACGCCACTTAAACCCACCGATTCAACAGTATCGACTGGTATTCCGCGGCCGTTATCAGCAATTGACACTGAGTGATCAGGATGGATAG
The DNA here is from genome assembly GCA_030537795.1 of Actinomycetaceae bacterium. Taxonomy (GTDB): domain Bacteria; phylum Actinomycetota; class Actinomycetes; order Actinomycetales; family Actinomycetaceae; genus Gleimia. Next base: position 2,034 of record JAUNVE010000016.1, on the reverse strand, counting down.
TGATGATGATTTCACTGCAGTGCCCTTCCAGAGCTTCATCAACCGCATTGTCGATGATTTCCCACAAGCAGTGCATAAGCCCGCGCGAATCGGTTGACCCAATGTACATGCCGGGGCGTTTACGCACGGCCTCCAGGCCTTCGAGAACCGACAGATGTCGAGCCGTATAAGCCTCCGGTTTGATCTGATTTTTCGAGTTCTTAGCCACGTTGACATGCTAAGGGAAAAGGTCGTGTCATCAGCGATCCCACGCTGAAAGACCACGGCTTTCGCCGGTGGCGAAACAACCTTGGGAAAGTCGCATTAGATCGACGAAGTGACGACAATGAAAGCATGATGAATGAAACTGTCATTGAAGAGAATCCACTGAAAGTGTCCGATCGTTGCGACGCCTGTGGAGCTCGCGCGTGGGTTGAAGTCATCATGTCTTCTGGCCCATTGCTATTTTGCGCCCACCACGGACGCGAATTGAAGGATTCCTATATTCGCACCGCACTGGAAGTACGGGACTATTCTCAGGGGCTTTACCGCGAAGACTCCTAGGGCATTGTTTCCACATTGCCGGAAGTGAAACCGAACTGCGGAGCTTGACGTAGTCTTCCCGTCATTATCGGTATAGTCGACGCAATGAACCGGGGGCTTATCCAGCGCGTGGATAAGCCCCCGGTTCATTATTTATAAGGTACCGGCGTACTCTTATTCGAGATAGTCACGCAGCACCTGCGACCGCGATGGGTGACGTAGTTTAGACATCGTTTTCGATTCGATTTGGCGTATACGTTCGCGTGTAACGCCGTAAACCTTACCGATTTCATCCAGTGTCTTGGGCTGACCATCTCCTAGTCCGAAGCGCATTTGCACAACACCGGCTTCGCGCTCCGATAAGGTGTCAAGAACTCTCTTGAGTTGCTCCTGCAAGAGGTTAAAAGAGACGGCATCAGTGGGAACTATCGCCTCGGAGTCCTCGATAAGATCTCCAAATTCGGAGTCACCGTCTTCGCCCAGCGGGGTATGTAATGAGATTGGTTCCCGACCATATTTTTGCACTTCGACAACTTTTTCAGGCGTCATGTCCAGTTCTTTAGCCAGTTCTTCAGGAGTGGGTTCGCGGCCCAGGTCCTGAAGCATCTGTCGCTGCACGCGGGCCAGTTTATTAATGACCTCAACCATATGTACCGGGATGCGGATAGTTCGAGCCTGGTCTGCCATCGCGCGTGTAATCGCCTGACGGATCCACCACGTCGCATAAGTGGAGAACTTATAGCCCTTGGTGTAGTCAAATTTCTCGACCGCGCGTATCAAGCCCAAGTTGCCTTCCTGAATGAGATCAAGGAACAGCATTCCTCGTCCCGTGTACCGCTTGGCTAAGGACACCACGAGTCGTAAATTTGCTTCCAGCAGGTGATTCTTCGCTAACTGGCCATCCTGGACAAGGATCTGGAGTTCGCGACGAAGCTTCGACGGTAGTTCATCAGACTCACGCTTAATACGTTGTTCGGCAAATAGGCCTGCCTCTATACGCCGGGCGAGATCGACCTCCTCCGCGGCGGTCAGGAGTGAGACTTTACCAATCTGTTTGAGATAATCCTTCACCGGATCTGCTGTTGCGCCAGCGACGGTGACTTTCTGCACCGGCTCGTCGGTATCGTCCGAATCTGACACCACGAATCCGCCCGCTTTTTCAACCGCGGCATCCTGTGTCTTCGCACGCTTACGCTTGCCTTTACGACTCTTAGGATCGGTTTCTTCGTCCTCGTCTTCGTCGTCCTCGTCATCATCTTCTTCCGCAGATTCTGCTGAAACAGCCGAGTCTGCCGAATCAATTTCGAGGTCGTCATCCAGATCATCAGTCAGATCTTCATCTTCGGCGTCGAAATCCTCCGGAGCGTCTTCTTCGAGTTCTTCGACTTTTTCCTCGGCTTCTACCACGGATTTTTCTTTGGCGTCATCTGTCGGCTGCGAGGCGCGAGCTGAACTTGCAGTCTTCTTCGCCGCGGACTTCTTGGCAGGAGTCTTTTTGGTAGCAGTCTTCTT
>JAUNVE010000059.1 GCA_030537795.1 Actinomycetaceae bacterium | reverse complement strand
CCCGTGCCGCCGCCGTGAAAGGGCGGTGTCCTAGGCCGCTAGACGATGGGGGCCCGTTTCATTGATGCTTGCCGAGCTTATGCGTCGGAGCATTAATGGAACGTACGAAAGCATACGCGACTATCCTTCGGTTTGGCAAAATGATGCAGTTGTGAAGCCACTCACGGGTGAATAAAAGCTGTTTGTGCAACCAAACCTGACAGGGCGCTCGAACGAAACTACGCTAGAACCATGGATACAACCGAACAGGCAGTGCAGGACGCAGTCGACGTCCTCCAACTTATTCTTGGTGTGGCAGTGGGGGCTGCCATTTGTCTGGCTATCGCCGCTATATTCTGGTTGGGGTTGCGCGCGATTTCTCGGCGCACGGTGACTTTCCGTCTGTTGCTTCGGCGCATCAAATTTCCGTTCTTTGCGCTTTTCATTGTGGCTGGAGCGTGGACCGGTTTAGGTTATGCAGCTACTGATGTGAATCGTGAAAATGCAACCTGGATCGCCCCCTTACAACACGGCATGCTCATTTTCACCATCGTCATGATGGGCTGGTTGGGGGTAGCGGCGGCATATATTATTGAGGACGTCGCGAACGCTCGAGTAGAAGAGTCGAATTCTCGACGCTTGAAAACGCAGGCGCAAATGTTGCGGCGGCTGACGCAAGTCATCATTGTGGGGGTGGCCGCGGTGGCCGTCATCCTTACTTTCCCGTCGGCGCGGGTGGCGATGGGGTCGATCTTAGCTTCTGCGGGCGTGATTTCTTTAGTGGCTGGTATTGCGGCACAAGATTCGCTGTCGAATACCTTTGCTGGTTTGCAGATCACTTTTACGGATGCGTTACGGGTAGGCGACATTATTGTCGTCGAAGATACGATGGGAACCGTCGAAGAGGTAACTTTAACTTACGTCGTGATGCGCATTTGGGATGATCGTCGCATTATCGTGCCGTCCACGCATTTCACTAAAAACAGTTTTGAAAACTGGACGCGGTTACATCCCAAACTCCTTGGCACCGTTGAACTCCACCTGGATTGGCGCACTCCCGTTACCTTGATTCGCCACGAGGTTGATCGACTTTTACAAGAAACTGAGCTGTGGGATCACCGCACCGTCAATGTGCAGGTGACGGATTCCTCCGACGAGTGGATGAAGGTGCGGGTGGTGGTGTCGGCCAAAGACTCCGGAACCCTGTGGGATTTGCGCTGTTATCTGCGAGAAAATCTCATTGAATGGGTTGTCACGCACGCTCCCTATGCGATTGCACGTACGCGTTTTCAGCAAGAAGAGATCGTTGAGGTCAACCGCGATGTGTCGGAAGAAGAAGTCGTGCGTTTAGCACAGGAGCTGACCGAACTTGCTCAGGCCCCGGAAGCGAAAGACGCGCCTTCTTCTCCCACCCCATTTGAGACTAAGCAAGCCGCGCGTCTTGAGGCCGCAAAGCATCGGGCGGCTAAGGTTCGGCGTCAACGGCTACGTGGCCGGGCGGTTTCGGAAGAGGCCGTCGAACAACTTGACCGCGCGGAAGAAACCCAGGTATTGACACCGAAAGACCTACAAGCATTGCAGAATAAACAATCCCGTGGGCGTTCTCTTTCTCCCGAGGACTCAGCAGTCACCGATCGCCTTTATTCGGGATCGGAAGATGCCGAGGAGCGCTCTAAACTATTTGATGGCCCCGGGGATGAAGTGCTCCGCCAACGCGAAGAAACCCAAACATTCCGGGCTTTTCGTGATGGTGAAATCAGCTTCCAACAAGCCGCCGATCGGCTGGAGGGAAATGAGGCGGCGCAGAAACGTTTGCGTCAAGAGGCTCAGAATCTACCGGAAGACACGGAGGAGAAGTAATGTCTGAGAAGACCCTACACGTTGACCCGCAAGCTGCCGCCCGCACCCAAGCGCAGTGGCGCGATATCCTTACGCCGATGGAATATCACGTCTTGCGTGAAAGCGGTACCGAACGCCCCGGTACGGGGGCACTCCTCAACGAAAAGCGAAAAGGTACATACGCCTGTCGCGGGTGCGGCGCACTTTTATTCACATCCGATACGAAGTTTGACGCTGGCTGCGGATGGCCGTCATTTTTTCAGGCGCGTCCCGAAGCTGTTCGCTATATCGAAGACTATTCGCATGGCTTAACCCGAACGGAGGTGCGATGCGCACATTGCGATTCGCATTTGGGTCATATCTTTGATGACGCTCCCCAGACTCCGACCGGTAAACGCTACTGCATGAATTCCGTGGCGCTCACTTTCATTGAGGATGAGGACGGCTAACGTCGTGCGCTTGATTACCTGGAATATTGAGCATGGACGTGCCAATGCGCGCCACCGTGCGGGGGCGGGGCGTGCGCGTGCGCATGTTCTACAGACGGCTCTGAACCGCATTGCCGATTACGAGCCGGATGTGGTGACGTTTCAGGAGGTGGATCGTTTCCAACCTCGCTCATATTTCACCGATCAAGCACAACTCATTGCCGATACATTTCGCTCACGCGGCTTCACCTGGTCACATTACGTACCGTCGATCGTACGGTTAGGGCTTGTGAGGGCGCCTGGCTTGGCGGTACCGGGGGCTAGTTGGCTTCCGAGTTTCGGCAATATGATGGTTAGTCGTAGTCGACCTCGTCAGTGGAAAATCGCTGATTTAGGGCGGGCGAAGTTGCGCTGGAGAACGAATGGGATACCACTGCCGGTGCCGGGGGAGAATCGAACCTTGTTGGCTGCGCGGTTTGGTGAATCCGCCGTTTCTTCGCCGATCACCGTGGCATCCACGCATCTGGAGCTGCAGTCGGCGGTGGCGCGATCTCAATTAAATGCGGCCTGGAAACTGACTCGCTCTGTCGGTCTACCAGCGGTGCTACTGGGGGACTACAACCTATCTTTGCAAGGAACCAAAGTCGCAGTTGGCGCAGTCACCGCGGAAGAACCGAAAAGAGCGACCAGCGACCTAGCTGTTTCCCAACCGACATTCCCATCCGTGAACCCCGCGTACGCCCTCGATCAGGCACTGTGTAGCGCGGGGCCGGGGTGTTCTCTCGATGTGGTAGCTGTTTCGACCATTGAGTTAGATGTATCAGACCACAATGCATTAGTTGTGGACATCGAGGTAGACGATGATTCGCACACTGATTAACCGCATTCCCGCTCCGATCCTATTCATTATTTCGGGACTCACACAGTATTCGGGGGCGGCGTTAGCCGTCATCTTGTTTACCGTCATGACTCCTACCACGGTTGCGTGGTGGCGCGTCAGTATCGCGGCAGTGATTTTGCTTCTGTGGCGCCGGCCCTGGACAATCCCCATCAGTCGACGAGATATCGCCTGGTCTGCGCTGTTTGGTATTTTCATGACCGGCATGAATATTGTTTTTTACGAGGCGGTTTCGCGTATTGATTTAGGTGTTGCCGTATCACTGGAATTCCTCGGTCCGGTGCTTGTTGCAGTCACGACGAATCGCACATTTTCGGCACGCCTAGCCGCGGGGTTTGCGTTCATAGGGGTGGCGCTAATTTCCGGCTTAGGGTTAGATACAAGCCAACCGCGAATCGGCCAGGGAATTCTTCTCGCGATTTTAGCTGGTTTGCTTTGGGGAGCGTATATGGTGCTGGGGCAGCGTATTGCGTCTCGCCGAAGTGGCCTTACGTCGCTTGCGATTGGTAGCACAGCCGGCGCTATCGTCTTTTCGCCGCTGGCCTTCCATGACGCCGGATTAGCATTCGCAACCATCCCGATTATTGTGACGGTGATCGGCGTATCGGTTTTATCGACGGTACTACCGTATTCGATAGACCAGATCGCATTTGCTCGTCTTGATGCGTCGACTTTTGCGCTACTCAATTCCCTACTTCCGGCAACCAGCCTCATCATTGGGGCCATCGCTTTGCACCAGCTTCCGTCTATTCCTTCGGTGATCGGTCTGATATTGATTTCGATCGCGGTCTGGTTAGCCTCGTTTCGCACTAAACCACGCCCTTCGCGAGCTGCGCAGGCGTGAACCACTACTGATTGGCCGCTCTGGCTATTGCGCGCGGGTGTGACGCGAAATTAGAAGGTCAATTTTGGTGAAGTGATGACTATTATTTACGAAAGTTTTGATATTTAAGCACAGTCAGGTGATTTCGCTAACACAAAGTTGCGCGCAGCGCCCTCTCAAGGTGCATAACCCTAGGCAGAGTGCGAAATTAATATACGTATGGTCTTTATGGCTTTCTAAAAGCTCCCATCAGAAAGGACAGATAATGGGTTACGGAATTATTGGTTACATCATCGTCGGTGCCGTTATTGGCGCTCTGGCTCGTCTCTTCATGAAAGGCGACCAGCCACTCGGCATTCTGTGGACGATTATTCTTGGTGCCCTAGGCGCTTTCATCGGCGGTTCTATCACCGGTAGCCTCACGGGTAACCCGAGCGGCATCATCGCCTGGATCGTTTCGGTCCTCGTGGCAATGGGACTCATCTCCCTTTACCTCGGTTGGGCTAATAAGAAGTAACCGATGAACAGACATGGCGAGGATCACCCGGTTTTGGGTGGTCCTCGTTTTTGTTCCACACACTGAGCGCGCTAAACTAGCGCTCGCGGGCCTATAGCTCAATCGGCAGAGCAACGGACTTTTAATCCGTGGGTTCGGGGTTCGATTCCCCGTGGGCCCACCGCGTCGAAGCCCCTGCGAGAGCAGGGGTTTTCGCATATCCGGGGGTAAACGGTGCTGGTATCCAGTTTCCCTCGACGTCCTGCACTGGCAGAACGTCGGATGGTTGAACTCCGAGTGCGCGACAAACTGGCGTTAAATCTACTGATGGGACGTTGCTGTCGGAACTAGCGCTGTTGGCCGGCGAGGCAGGTTTATGTTCTGCATCGGTGGGGTAGGTGGCTACAGCCATCGGGGTGCATCGTGCGACGGTGTTTCGCGCTTTGGAGCGCTTGGACGCGAGCAGCTATCCAAGTTCATTCCCGTGCTCAGTATTCTTGCCATGGGTGCTCAATCCGGTGAAATACCCGCTGGGTGACCATAGGGCTTTTGCTCACGTAGGATAAGCGTTAAGAGGTAAAGAATCATGAAAAATTTGAAGTTCACACGAAAAACAGTCATTATCTCTCTCGCAACGTTACTTGTCATTGCATTGGGCGTTACTGGCGGCGTATTTGGTATGGCTCATGCCAACGCTCAAGCCGCCGAAAAGTGTCACGACGCTTTCGATCAGTTTGTTCAGGCGCGCGTAAACGCTAAACAAATAGCGGTGGAAGCTGAAGGCATAGGCGACCTTGACCAAAAAAGAGACGACATCACTCGGCTCCTTAAGGACGAACCAACCTGCGGCGAAGATGCCCCCACCTCCACGTTGAAAAAGCAAAAAGCCAGTATTGATAGCGTGCGGGAAAAACTGGAAAAAGCCACCGCCTCTTTAACCACAGCCCTAGAAGAACACGAACTTCAAACCGCACAAAATGAACTCGATGCTCTCAGCGAAGATGCCCGCACCGCAATCGACGAAGCCACCCAACTACTCGATGACACCGACGGCGAAGTGGAGGACGAGCAAACACGCACCGACCTCAAAGACGCAATCGCAGACCTCAAGACAGCACTCGAGCTTGAAGTTGACGACACGGACGTAACCGACCTGAATTCAGCCAGTCACCTCATTACCGCACTAACGGACAGCCTCAAAGACTCGCACAAGGCCGTCAAAGAATCCCACCAGGCATACACCCAAGCTCAACAAGCCGCCACATCCAACAGCGGCGCAACCGGTAACGCGCCACAAAACAGTGGCGGAAACGCTTACACGCCACCGCGAGGCAACAGCGGAGGCTCCTACACGCCGCCAGCACACAAGCCCGCACCAGCCCCGGCACCGCCAGCCAACAACGGCGGAAATAGCAACAGCGGCGGTAACGGAGGCGGCTGGGTGGAGACC
>JAUNVE010000015.1 GCA_030537795.1 Actinomycetaceae bacterium | reverse complement strand
ACACACCGGTCGTTGGGGTCCGGCTGTGCGGAGGGGCGTCGCGACGCCCGTCGGGTGGTTGGGGCGGGGGCGCCCCGAAGTGGGGGGGGGGGCACCACTATGTTGACAGACGATTCTACTTGCTATCATCCGGGGCGGAAGTCGCAATCTGCATGTTTTCGCGGGCGCTCATCACAGCTAGAACAGCGATAACAGTACCTCCGATTAAACCGTGCCACGACACTGTTTCGGGAAGCACAGCAGAAGCGATCGCAATGAGTATGAGCACCACAGCATCTGCGTATAGCACATACGCGGAGAATCGTAGTTGGCTGCGCGATTTATGGTAATTGGCGCCGTCGGGATGGGTAACATCTTTTTTCGCAATCGAGCCAATGATAATGGCGATAATGCCAACTCCGACGGCGAGCATTGAGGCAATATGCAAGGCGGTAGTCACGGTGAAAACTCCTGGTATTAAGGTTATCCTTAGTCCAGTTTAGATGAGTTTGGCATATTCCAAGGCGTGAGCGAGCCCATCCTCATCGACTGAACTGGTAATCCAATCCGCGGCTTCCTGCGCCACCTCCGTCCCGTTGCCCATTGCGATCGACAGGCCGGCGGCCTTCAACATCGACACATCATTTGCGGAATCTCCAACCGCAACTGTCTTTGTGATCCCGATTTCGCGGTGTGCGGCAACTTCACGCAAAGCGTGGCCCTTGGATACGTTATGTGCAACCAGCTCGAAAACGGCGGCATTGCGGGCGCCCACAGATCCCGAAACAATCGTGTAGCGGTCATCGAGAGCCGCACTGACGCGGTCGGCAGTGGCCGAGGGAGTTTTGGGGAGCATGAAAGCACACTTGAGAGCCGTAGCGGGAAGCCCCTGTCGCACGAATGGTGTAATCAAGTCGACGTAAGAGCTCCAGTCCCCGGGAATTGCATGCTCGGCACCGGTATGCGAATCGGCGAACGCCCTCATATACGCGTCTGTGAGATGGATAGTGTCGGCAGTTTGCCACATCCATTCGCCGCCTGCGGCGGTTACGAAATCTGTGACGCGACGGATATCATTGGCATCCAGCTGATGTGAAAATAGAGTGCTGTCGCCACAGGTAGCGTATGCGCCATTGGCGGCAACAAGTCCAGCAAATCCTAGTTCCCACAGTGATGCAGACAGTTCCGGCCCTACCCGTCCGGTACACATGAACAGGCTGTGACCATTGGCCGCTGCCGCCTGGCAGGCGTCACGTGCCGAAGCCGGTACTGTTTGTTCTTCATTGAGAAGCGTGCCGTCAACATCGATAAAAACGAGAGAGCCCATGGGGCCATCGTCTCACAGGCGAATGGCAACTCAAGAATCACGATCGCAGCATCGGTAAACACTCCCACATCGACCGGTATGGTTTCCGTTGCCCGATCAGATATAACCTCCTGAGAAGGTAGCGAGTGACATGGTGCGTCAACACGCGGGAGGAATATCCACGAATGTCACAATTCAGCCCGTTCGCGCGCACTGAATGCCGGTATTCTCTGGAGCTTCATTGGAATACTCGTGAACTGCGCTCTGTTCGGATTTGGAGAGGGCGGCATACCTGCCACTCTCGATGATCAGTGGCTGGCCGTACGGTTTTTGCGAGCGCAGGCACGGTCCGTTGATCCCAGACTCAGATCACCTTCCTGCCACACCTGGCTCGCTCGTCATTCGGGTAGCAGACTGGATTGATGGCGATGGCGACCACCCCCAGCCATCAACCCGGAGATGCTCACCAAACTGGAGGCGATTACAGTGGACGGTGACATCATTGATCAGCTGGTCGATGCGTTGACCACTGATCAACCGTGATTCTCATATTCCACCGAGCGGCATATAAGCGTCAGTAACCATTCTTGTCATCGCGGGGTCGTGCCTTTGCCGTGACGGCGTTAGAATGCGAGAGTGACTAAACAGCGTGATCCACTCGTCCTCGGTATCGAATCAACCTGCGATGAAACCGGGGTAGCTTTGGTGCGTGGCGGGACTCTCCTGGCCGATCGTACCGCAACATCAATGGATGAATACGCGCGATACGGCGGTATCATTCCTGAAATTGCCTCGCGAGCACACCTCGAATCCTTCCTTCCTACCTTGCAGGGCGCCCTCGAAGAAGCCGACGTTGAACTCACCGATGTTGACGCCATTGCGGTAGCTGCCGGGCCCGGCCTGGTGGGGTCACTGACGGTGGGTATATGTGCCGGTAAGGCTCTGGCCTCGGCGCTGGGCGTGCCGATTTACGGCGTAAATCATGTGCTCGGCCATCTCGCTGTCGATGAGCTCGTTGATGGTCCCATGCCCGATCGTTTCATCGGTCTGGTGGTTTCGGGCGGACACTCGAATCTCCTCCTCGTCAACGATTTAGCAACCGACGTCGTGGAGCTCGGTGGCACCCTCGACGATGCGGCGGGTGAAGCATTCGACAAGGTCGGACGTCTACTCGGTTTGCCATATCCGGGAGGCCCGCACGTTGATCGACTATCGCAACACGGTGATCGCGATGCCATTCGATTTCCGCGCGGCCTAGCTGCCGGAAAAGATAAAGAAAGATACAAATACGACTTTTCTTTTTCGGGCTTGAAAACCGCGGTTTCACGCTATCTGAAGGGACTGGAAGCGCAAGGTATTGAACCGGTGGCCAGCGATGTATGCGCAGGATTTTCTGAGGCCGTTAATGATTCACTAACCGCTAAGGCAGTGCGTGCCTGTCTCGACTATGACTGCAACACCATTGTGGTGGGTGGTGGTTTTTCAGCCAATTCGCGACTGCGTCAACTCCTCACTGAGCGCGCGGAAGTCAGAGGCATTACCGTGCGGATGCCGCCTCTTCGTTTTTGTACTGACAATGGCGCACAGATTGCAGCCATGGGCTCTCAGCTTATGCGAGCGGGGGTGTTTCCTTCCGATCCGGAGTTTTCTCCCGATTCACAGATGCCGCTTAACCAGATGTCGATGGCCTAGCTGAACACGGATAGCTCGCTACCGCTCCGCGCGCTTATTGTCGCGGGGGCTGTGCCTTCAGATCATTCGGCTTTTCTGCCCGGAAAGTCAGTGGATCCAGCGGTCGATCGGCTTTGAGTTCGGCTCGCAAAAAATCGACCATCGCCTTGGCGGATATGGTGTAGCGGTTTCCGACGATTTGGAGTCGCTGATACGGTGCGCCCACTCGGATAATCTCATTGATTCCGTCTAGTTCTTCCCGGCAGCCGAGGTCGTCAGCGATTGGTTGGAGCTGAGGAAGCATCCGCCTAAAGGTTGTAATGACATCTTCTTGCGTTCCGTCCTCGTCCACGATCAGCGTGGCATCCATGCCGTACCGCGATGCCCGCCACTTATTCTCGGCGACGAACCAATCGGGAATTCGCGGAAGTTCTTCGCCGCGGTCGTACATACGAGAAAAGTATTCGACCAGGCACTGGGTGAGTGCGGTGAGCACCGCTACCTCAAAAATATTCGTAGCGGCATCGAATACGCGAACTTCGATGGTTCCCAGCAGCGGTGATGGGCGAATATCCCAGCGCACTTCATTGAAGCTCTTGATGACCCCGGTTTTCAAAATATCGTCGACGTAGGATTCAAGTTCCTCCCATTTATCGAACTGGCGGGGAATCCCCGCTGTCGGCAGCTGTTGGAAGAACATGGCCCGATTTGAAGCGTATCCGGTATCTTCCCCAGCCCAATACGGGGAGGAGGAAGAAATGGCTTGCAAATGTGCAAATCTCGTTAACAGCGCATTCATAATTGGCAGAACTTTGTCACGCTTTTCCACGCCGACATGAACATGCACACCATATAGTTGCATCTGGCGTCCCCAATACTGGGTGCGGTCCACTAACTCCGCATAGCGTTCTGAATCAGTGACGCGCTGGTAGGCGGGCATGGCAAAAGGATGAGTACCGGCGGTGGCCAGATCGATGCGCATCGGCGTGGTTACCGGTCTGATAGTTGACACGGTTTGTCGCAGATCATCCATACATTCGCTGACGGTGTGACGCGGATGCGAGGTTACTTCAATAGTATTCAGTAACATCTCACGGTGGATATGAGGATCTTTTCCATTAAGCTCGACGATATCCATGACAGCATCGGCACTTTGACGGAGATCGCCGGTGTCCATATCGACCATTTGCAGTTCCCACTCAACACCGATGGTGGAGCGTTCAGAGTCAACGAATTTCATCTTTCTATCGGTTTTCTCTCGACGTTGCTATTGCATCATGCTACGGGAGTGGAACACGTTGCGCGATTATTGCCCGGTGTTTTTCGCCTACCCGGGTTGCGAATACCGTAATTGGATTTTCGCCGCTGGCACGTCGGATCCGACATGCTTTGAGAAGTGAACGGCGTAGTGTGTCAGGAGATATATCGGCCCCACGCTTCTTCACTTGAATATCCGTGGCAGATAGGTCGCGTAAAGCCGTTGCGATTTTGCCAGATTTGAGGGAGGTGGTTGTGAGGATCTCGAACTCAGATATAGCCGGTCCCCATTCCTCGGGCACGGGGGTCTCGCTCGTCAGGTAAGCAATGGAAGGTGCGATTCCGGCGGCCCCGGTGCGCCGTGCGAATTCACTGAGCAAGCCGGCACGGATAATTGCTCCATCCGGCTCCCACAGATAGCGACGAAGAGGTGCGATTTCGACCGCGGGAGCGCCACCGGCTGGATCGATATCAGACCTGAGCGTAACGGTGCGATCTTTACGAATAATGACGGCACTTCGCCCCGGACCTTCCGGTGCAAGAGCGGGGGTCCACAGGGAGGCTTCAACAACAGTTTTGTCAACGCTAATCCACTGGGCGTGCATATCCGAAGGGATAGCTGCGTAGGGGATTCCGGGGGCGACTTTCACACCCAATTTGTCGGCGGGAGCACCGTGGTTTCGCCACTGCAGGACGTGGGATAATGACGGAGACCACCGGTCGGGGGAGGTGATTCGCCGTGCGCCGTGCGCAGATCCGGTGCGTCGGGCGGGATCGGCGAAAACTCCATCGATCCCCTGGGAAGCTAATTCCGGCATCGAGAGTTTGGTCACGTCGCCGAGGGTAACTGCGCAATTGGGGAAGAACCGCAGATTGACGGTTGTTGCCGCTACCGCATCCTCGTCAATATCCCATGCCCGCACGCCCACCCCCAGGCCCGCTATGGCAAGAGCATCGGCACCGATACCGCAGCCTAAATCGGCGACCACAGTGCAGCCACCGTCTCGGAAACGTTGAGCGTGACGAGCGCCCACGCTTAAACGGGTGGCCTGTTCCAAACCGTCGCGCGTCAAAAGAAGCGATTGTGCGAAATCCCCGAACTTTTCCCGCCCCAGGTGACGAAGCTCGACCTGGGTGAGAATGGCCGCCCGCGTATCAGCATCAATATCGTCGAGGGCGGTGCGAGCATTCTCAACACCCAGGGGAGTCACCGTTTCCAGGAGTTTCCACGCGGTGGGTTCGAGTACGCGCGCAATCGATTGGCTCATGAGTGTTCCTCGATAGAAGCAACCGCAGGATCAATTACCTGTCCATCGCGAGCCACAATGCGGCCTCGATGGATGACGAGACGCCGGGGAGGACGGTCCATAACCGCTGCTGTGACGGTGTCCGAATCCATGACCATAAGATTACCCGGTTGTCCAACCTCAATGCCGGTGGACGTGGGCGAATAATCGCGGCCTTCAACAATGCTTCGGCCGCCCAGCGAAGCTACTTTCACCATCAGTTCAACATCTGAATCGTCAGTGGCTCCCTGGGTGAAGGCAAGTTGCCAGGTGCGGTCGAGAACATCCGCATTGCCGTATGGCGACCAGTAGTCGCGCATTCCGTCCTCACCCAGACCCACGCGCACACCCGCTTCTCGCAATTCTCGAATCGGTAGTACGCCGTTGGATGGTGCAATGGTAGTTACCGCAATATCGTTGTCGGCAAGTAGCGCAATGAGATGATCGCGTTCGCGCTGCGTGGGCTGCGTTGCCAGTGCGAAGCAGTGCGAAATAGTAACGTGACCGTTGAGTCCCAGTGCGCGTGTGCGCTCGGCGATTAAGCCGAGCGAAAAGGCTCCCAGAGTTCCGCGTTCGTGTAGATGAATGTCGATGCCGCGTCCGGTTTGTTCAGCCAGGCCGAAGACGGCATCAAGATGAGCCACCGGATCGCCCTCTAAGCCGCACGGATCGATACCTCCGATGAGGTCGGCACCTTCGTCGAGGGCTTGACGCATCAGATCCAGGGTGCCGTCAGCACGTATGATTCCCAACTGGGGGAAAACGACGATCTGCATATCGATCGCATGCTCGTGATGCTGTTGTGCTTCCTTAACAGCATGGAAGCGATCGAGGCCTGAATGCGGGTCGACCTGGGCGTGCGACCGAATAGTGGTGCCGCCTGATGCGATAATGCGATCGAGTGCGTTATGAGTGCGCCAGGTGATGGACTTTTCCGCGCTGCGCCAGTTTTCCACATCGTTTGTGATGAGACCGATGAGGGAACCATCTGATGTATGAGGTCGGAATGGCAGGTCGAGTCGGTTTGAATCGAGGTGGGCGTGAACATCAGCCAGGGCGGGAATAACGAGGGCGCCTTGACAATTTTCCACCTGTGCGTGGTGGGGGATACTGAAACGGCCGATTTCAGCTATTACCCCGTCGCGGATGAGGATGCGCTCTTCTGAGGAGTCGACAGTACGCGGGAATAGGCGCACGCGGTCAAGGACAAGGACAGACGCGGTCATGACGCTACCTTTCTGACGATTTCCCCAGTGTATCGAAGCTCATGACGAACGTCGTTGGCACTCAGCTTGCGTGAGTGCTAAGTTTCGATCTACGCTAAGACATGAATCGGGAATACCCGTAGCAACCATGAAGGTCCGAACCCCGCGACGGCGGACCGGAAGGTCAATCGAACACCGCAAAAGCGGTGGCGTGAAAACGCAACGATACTAACGAGGAAAGGGATACGACCGTGTCGATCTCCATTAAACCGCTTGAGGATCGCATTGTGATCCAGCAGGTCGAAGCCGAACAAACGACGGCTTCCGGCCTCGTCATTCCGGATACCGCTAAAGAAAAACCGCAGGAAGGTACCGTTATTGCTGTCGGCCCCGGCCGCATTGATGACAACGGTAACCGCGTGCCGGTGGATGTTGCCGAAGGCGACGTAGTCATTTACTCGAAGTACGGTGGCACGGAAGTGAAGTACCAGGGTGAGGAATACCTCATTCTGTCTGCTCGTGACGTGCTCGCTATTGTTGAAAAGTAAGCGGCGAAAACAGAATCTGTAACATTGCGGGCCCCTGGAACTCCAGGGGCCCGCAATGAATTTTCACACTTCTGTCAGCCTTGACGGCGGTAGCATCCGTAGATGTCTAAGCGGAGCGGCGACGGCGCTTGACGATCTCCCGGCGTTCTTCTTCGGTCAGGCCGCCCCACACTCCGTAGGGTTCTTGTACGGCGAGCGCGTGTTGGCGGCATTGCTCGATCACTGGGCAGGTAGCGCAGATGGCTTTAGCTGCTTTAGCGCGGCGCCTGCGAGTGGAGCCTCGTTCACCTTCCGGGTGGAAGAACAGTTCGGTGTCCAGGTTGCGACACGCCCCCTGATATTGCCAATCCCAACGATCCATCACAGGACCCGGAAGCCGGGAGATGTCGGTCATATGTGCTTCCTTTCGCCGAAAAGCTTGCGTTGGTTTTTACCAAAAAACAGCCTACCAAGTTTTTCATAAGTTATTCAAGAGTGATTCGCAACTTTTTCGCTTAGTGTATTGCGGTAGCGTATTTTCGGATTTCGAGTCACAATTCATTCATAGACTGAACAAGTAAGCAGTTCCGGGGAGTAATCTCCGGATCTAGTGAAAGAGAAATACATGCCTCGCCCAGATCTGTCGTCGCACCTGACGCCAGCACCACTAACTGTGGCTGCAGTTGCGCAGAAGCTCGGCATATCACCCTCAACTCTGCGGACGTGGGAGCGTCGATACGGGTTGGGACCCGAACGCGAAGCCGGTACTCGTCGCCGTTACGGCCCCGCCGAAGTTGAGATGCTCGAACACGTCGTGCGACTCGTGCGATCCGGAGTTTCGCCCTCCGACGCCGCCAAAAGCGTGCGCGAGTCGCAGAAAATCGTCGCCGCAAGTGAACCGACTATCGGCCAGTTAGTGGAGGACGCCCAAAACGGTTGTTCCGAAGCTTTGCAACGCAATCTTGATATTCTCATCTCCCGGCTCGGTCTGCTACGCACCTGGAACGAGTTTATTGGCCCGGCCATGCGGCAGATTCGATATCCGGCCGAAGGCAATCGCCCCGGATACGCGCCGCGCTCACTGTTGACGCAGGCGACGCTGACAGTGGTTCACGAAATCGCCGAGCAAACTCAAGAACAAAATCATCCCGCCGTGGAGGCAACGCCCGTCCTCGTCGTGGCAGACGATGCGCGTGAACTTGACGCGCATGTGGTTGGAGTATCACTGGAGTGGGAGGGCGTTCCGGCTCGAGTAGTTACCGTAATCGTGCCGGCATCAGACCCGGATGTATGCGCACAGGACCTGGTAACGCTCATCGGTCAGTATCGGGAACGACTGGCAGCCAGTACGGTTATCCTCCTCGGATCTTTGGTTGCTGACCGAGACGTCGTTGACGGCGTTGATACCGACGGTGCCCATATTATTTTGGTAGGGCGGCATCGCTGCGTTGATGCAGCGCCGGGTGCGATTCGTGTGCGTTCGCTATCTGCATGCGTGGTTGAAGCCATTGAGATAGCCCGTATGGAATAGCGCCTGAGAGATCTAGACTTAGAGTCATATGCCCACCCCTTGAAGGAAGCGACAATGACTCGACTCGATGATGCTTTTCCGACCGCTGAACGACAAAAAGACTTTCGTGCGCTCGTTGATTTTGCTGCCCAATCACGAGTCGAAACCGGTTTTGGGTATCTGTTATCCAACGGGGTTGTCGATGATAAGCGCCCCGTGGAGCTGTGGATTACGTGCCGTATGACGCATGTGTTTTCGCTGGCGCATTTGCTGGGCTTTGACGGCGCCCGCAAGCTTGCTGCCCATGGAGTTCACTGCCTTGAACGCGGCTTTGAAGACCCGCGGTACGGGGGTTGGTTCTCGGCGATTGAGCACAGTTTTGGAACGGATGGGCGCGGTGTGCCAGTCGATGACGGCAAAGCTGCCTACGCCCACGCATTCGTTATTCTTGCGGCATCATCGGCGTCAATTGCGGATATCGCAGGGGCACGTGAGTTGCTTGACCGAGCGTTAGCCAACCAGGAGGAATACTGGTGGGAAAGCGAGGCCGGTAAAGTTCGTGAGTCCTTTGATCGCGCATTTTCTCACCCGGAGGACTACCGCGGTGTCAATGCCAATATGCATACCACCGAAGCGTATCTGGCAGCATTTGATGCCACCGATGACATCACGTGGCTTGAGCGCGCGCTTGGCATATTGACCTGGGTGATAGATCAGCAGGCGCGCTCAATGGGATGGCGCGTTCCCGAGCACTTTGATGCACAGTGGAATGTGCTGCCGAATTACAATATCGACAAACCGAAAGACCCGTTCCGTCCCTACGGTTTTACACCCGGCCATGCCTTTGAATGGGCTCGACTGGCGATTCACGCCGGTGCGCAACTGCACCGGATCGGGCGCAACATACCCGAATGGATCCAACCCGCGGCCCGCGCCCTGGTGGCGCAAGCGGCGGTGGACGGGTGGCGCGCAGACGGTGCCGACGGATTCGTCTATACCGTGGATAGCCAGGGGCAGCCCATCACCGGTGAACGCATGCACTGGGTATTGTGTGAAGCGCTCGGGGCGGCCGCGACTCTTGCGCGTATGTTAGCTGGGAAGGACGGTTACGAGGCCGTTGCAGATAATGCTTTCAGGGCGCAACTTGAGGAATCGATGGGGCAGTGGTGGGCCTGGGCGAAGGAAAAGCTCATTGAATACCCCGGCCAATGGTTCCATGAGCTCGACACGGATAATCGCCCATCGACCGTGACCTGGCCAGGTAAACCGGACGCCTACCATATTGCGCAGATGCATTTGCTCCCCGATTTGCCACTTGCTCCCACTTTTGCTCGCGCGGTGCGAGACGGCGGCATATGGCAATAGGACGATCGCCCACGGCCGTCTCATCACCGACCGGGCCCGCTGGAGTACAAACTTGGTTAAGCATCGGCAAGTAGAACGGATGGATGGTTCTCACCCATCCGGGCTACTGAGATAGACTGCCCATGTGACTGAGTTTAATTCTGATGCTTTTGCCCTCACCGGACTCACTTATGACGATGTCCTACTTTTGCCTGAATTGACGGATGTAGTACCGTCCAGCGTCGACACATCCGCGCAACTGACCCGCAAAATTCGACTCAAAATACCCATGCTGTCAGCAGCCATGGATACCGTAACCGAAGCTCGTATGGCCATTGCGATGGCTCGCCAAGGCGGTATCGGCATTCTGCATCGTAATCTCTCAATCGAAGAGCAGGCGCAGCAGGCGCGGCAGGTTAAACGCTCCGAATCCGGTATGGTGTCCGACCCGGTGACTATTCATGCGTCAGCCACCATAGAAGAACTCGATCAACTGTGCGGCCATTACCGAGTATCGGGACTGCCGGTAGTTGATGAAAACGCCAAACTGCTTGGCATTATTACCAACCGCGACCTGCGTTTTGTGCCCGCCCATGAATGGTCAACGAAACGAGTAGTTGACTGTATGACGCCGATGCCGCTTATTACCGGCCACGTCGGGATTTCTCGCGAGGAAGCCAAAGCTCTGCTAGCCAAGCACCGCATAGAAAAACTGCCCATCGTCGACGACAATGGACGCCTGGCCGGCCTCATCACCGTCAAAGACTTCGTCAAAACTGAACAGTATCCCAATGCAACTAAGGATGCCGACGGTAGATTACTCGTCGGTGCCGCCGTCGGTTACTGGGGGGATTCGTGGGAACGCGCACAAGCACTGGCTGAAGCCGGTGTCGATGCTCTCGTTGTCGACACGGCGAATGGTGGGGCGAAACTCGCTCTCGATATGATTTCACGCATTAAATCCGACTCGCAGTTTGATGACATCGAAATCATCGGCGGTAATATTGCCACAACGGAGGGCGCCCAGGCCCTGATTGATGCGGGAGTTGACGCCGTTAAAGTAGGAGTTGGCCCCGGATCAATCTGCACCACGCGCGTGGTCGCCGGTGTCGGGGTGCCGCAGGTAACCGCCGTTCACCTAGCGTCAAAAGCCTGTGCTGCTGCGGGGGTGCCTCTGATTGCGGATGGTGGACTGCAGTATTCGGGGGATATTGCGAAAGCGCTTGTCGCTGGCGCCAACACTGTGATGATGGGGTCGCTATTGGCCGGATGTGAAGAATCGCCCGGCGAATTAGTATTCACCAACGGTAAGCAGTATAAGCGCTACCGTGGCATGGGGTCACTAGGAGCGATGAGTTCGCGCGGGCGTAAATCATACTCTAAAGACAGATACTTCCAAGCAGACGTTGTCTCGGATGACAAAATTGTCCCCGAAGGCATCGAAGGACAAGTGCCGTATTCAGGGTCGCTGGCGGCGGTTATGTATCAGATGATGGGCGGCCTCCACCAGTCGATGTTCTACGTCGGCGCTGCTTCCATCGATGAACTGAAGGCTCGCGGGAGATTTGTACGTATCACTTCTGCCGGACTTCGAGAGTCGCATCCCCATGACGTTGCGATGACGGTTGAAGCGCCCAACTACCATTCGAGTGCAGCAAACTAAATGCTCTAAAGGACTGCGATGACAGTCAAAAGTCAGCATTGTCACAACCCGCATTACTCGATGCCGGTGGCAAAGTTGTTAGCATAGGGGAATGCTCCACCGCATATCCCCTCGAATGAAAGTGCTATTAGTCGCACTGGCATCCCTCATCGCTGTCATCGCCGTGTCTTTAACCAGTGTCGCGATATATTTCCAAGACCGCGGGCTACTGGGAACATCTATTGCCGGTCACGACATTTCACGAATGACGAGACAGGAGGCCACCGACCTCCTGCTTTCAGAATCAGATGCAGTGCGAGTCGCCCTTACGGTGGAGGGCGATACCGAGTATCTGACCTTGAGTAGGCTCGGCACCACAGTCGACGTTGAGGAAACCGTTAGCAGAGCCTTTGAACGTAATGAAACACCGTGGACACGTATTATGTCGATGTTCCACACCGAGGACTACCCGGTAGAAGTCAGTGTAGATAACGGTAAACTGACCAACTACTCCCAGACTTTCGCGGAAGAAAAAGGTAAGGCTCCGGTAGATGCCGAGGTATCTGTGGATGAAGAAACCGGAGAGTTCGAGGTTTCGGAAGCTGAAGTCGGACACAGTGTTGACCTGTCTGAACTCAAGGCTGCCGCCATGCAGGGGGCGCGGACGCTACAGTCGCAACAGATCGACGTTCAACTCGTGGAGATCGACCCGGCAGTGTCTACCTCCCAAGCCCAAACTGTTGCCGACGAAGCTAACAGCATTGTGGAATTGCCGGTAGAAATCCACGGGCGTAATGACACACACTCGCCCTCGGCTACAGAAAAAGCCTCGTGGATTAGCATCAGCGACGAAGACGATAACTTCGGTGAGATCAGCATTGACGAAGAAGCCGCCACAGCCTGGGTGGTGGCACTTGGCCACTCCACTAGTGTCGAACCTGTAGCGGGGGTACGCAATGTGAATTCCCGCGGTGACGTGACTCTTACGATTTCGAGCGGCTCTCCCGGATACCTCGTTAATAATGAAGAAGAGATCGCGCAAGCACTGATTGAAGCCATTGAAACCAAGAACGAGTATTCCGGGTCCTTTGCATATGACACCATTGAACAGACCTACGAAAACCGGCTAATTGCAGATGGTGCTGAAACCCTGGCTTACGCTGCCGCTCCGGGAGAGAAGTGGATCGACGTTAACCTCAGTAATACGACGGTGACGGCATATGAGGGGGCGACCCCCGTACACGGCCCCGTCTATATGGTTCCGGGTGCCCCCGAAACTCCCACCGTCACCGGCAATTTTAAAGTGTGGGCTAAAGTTCCCTCTCAAACAATGGAGGGCTTCAATGTCGATGGAACTCGATACCGCACGGAGGGCGTACCGTGGATCCTCTACTTCCACGGCGGATACGCGGTACACGGTGCGCCGTGGCGCTCATCATTTGGTTGGAGCGGCCCCGGTGGATCGCACGGTTGTGTAAATATGCCGGTAGGGCCAGCCAAGGCTATCTATGATTGGGCATCGGTCGGCACCCCCGTTGTCAGCCACTACTAGCCACCGGCATAACTGCGCAGGTCTGCAACACCGCGGTAGCAACTGAGCGGCACCGACTCAACTGAGCAATCGGGGTGCGCCTATATTCAGATCCCTTGCGGCCCGGTTAACGCGGAAGTGGCCAGTGCGGCGACACTCGGACCGGTTCGCCGCGCCGGCTTGAGAGAAAACGAGCGAAATCTTCCGCCCAGGCTCGATGAGCCGTCACCTGATAGTCGTGGAGGGCGTCAAGATCGAGTGCTGCAACGCGCGGATAAGCACGGGCGATTGCGCCTGCCAAATCGAGTGTTGCTAGCACGTCAACTTCCGCGGTGTGCAGTGCATTGGAGTGAGGAATTTGATAGTGCTTGAGCAAGTCTTCCAGCCGGCGTTTTCCCCGACGTTTGGCGACCAGCGCGCGATCAAGAACCAGCGGGTCGATGATGGGGCGAATCGCCGGCAGACGATTGCTTAGCGGAGTTAAGCCGTGACGGGCCAATTCTCGATCGAGGATTTCTAAATCGTAGGGAGCGTTAAATGCAACCACTGGCACACCGGCTCGTAACTCACGTTCTAAGGTATCGGCAAGTTCCGCTACCACTGCGGCTGCCGGACGGCCGTGCTCGCGGGCATAGGCGGTTGAAATACCGTGTACCGCCTGCGCGGCCGCCGGAATTTCAACACCGGGATCAGCCAGCCAGGTGCGCACTTCATCACCGTGATCGCGGATCACAACTGCCGCGGTGACGATACGCGCTTGCCGGGGATTGACCCCGGTTGTTTCCGTATCGAATCCCACTAACCGACCCGAATCCCACATGCGTAGCCTCCCTAATCTGTTTCCTCTAGCGTAGCGCTCTGCTGCGACAACTCAGAGTTGTATCCGGGATCAATGACATGACACTCGCAGCATCAGCTGCCACTTCAGGTCGCGGTCTCTTCGACAGGAGCGAGTACCGCGCCGAAGAATCGGCGGAGCGGGCTACCATTGGAGAATGAGTCAAGAAATAGAAATCGGACGCGGCAAACGCGGGCGGCGCGCATATACACTCGATGATGTGGCGTTGGTGCCTGCTCGACGGACTCGCGATCCCGAGGACCTTAACGTCAGTTGGCAAATTGATGCCTACCATGTCGAAATGCCCATTCTCGGAGCTCCGATGGATTCTGCGATGAGTCCGCAGACGGTGATAGAACTGGGTAAGCTCGGTGGCATCGGGGTGCTTGACCTGGAAGGGTTGTGGACTCGGTATTACGACCCAATGCCAATCTATGAGGAGATTCGTCGTCTGCCTGACAACGCCTCTAATAAGCAATTACAGGAGATTTACGCCGAACCGATTAAACGCGAATTGATCGGGCAACGATTGGCAGAAATTCGCGAAGCCGGGGTAGTGGTGGCCGGCAAACTGTCTCCGCAACGCACGCAGAAATACTGGCGCGATGTGGTCGATGCCGGTGTTGACCTGTTCGTTATTCGCGGCACTACGGTATCGGCCGAACATGTGTCAACCAGAGCCCAACCGCTTAATCTCAAACGTTTCATTTACGAACTCGACGTACCCGTGATTGTAGGGGGAGTGGCTACCTATACCGCCGCACTGCATCTGATGCGAACCGGAGCGGCGGGTGTACTGGTCGGCTTTGGCGGCGGAGCCGCCCACTCCACTCGCCAACTGCTTGGAATTCACGCACCGATGGCAACCTCCATCGCCGATGTCGCAGCTGCGCGACGCGACTATCTGGATGAGTCGGGAGGGCGATACGTCCACGTTATTGCCGACGGAGGCGTAGGGCGGTCTGGCGATCTAGCGAAAGCCATTGGCTGCGGTGCCGATGCGGTGATGTTGGGCGCCGCACTGGCCCGTGCAACCGAAGCACCCGGGGCAGGCTGGCACTGGGGGTCGGAGGCACATCATCCCGAGGTGCCGCGCGGACATCGCGTACGGGTCGGTACCGTGGGCACGTTGAGCGAAATTTTACTGGGCCCGTCTTCACGAGCGGACGGTACCGTGAACTTCATGGGGTCTTTGCGCAGAACGATGGCGACAACCGGATACTCCGAAGTTAAAGATCTGCAGCGCGTAGAAATGGTGGTGTCCCCCTACGATCCGCGTTAGTTGCTGGGATGCCAGCGAAGGCCCGCGCTGGTTTTCACTCCATCTTTACCGATGGTGAGCCACTCGACCTGCGGCCACAGTCGCCGGTCGAGTGTGCCCGTGATCGCGAGGACTAACGAGGCGACCTCAGCTACCGTGCCATTCTCTGCCACCACGGTTGCTTGACGTACCCCCGAGGCCGCGGGATAGCCAGTGCGCGGATCGATGAGGTGGTGCACTACTTGACCGTCGAGAATATCCGGTAGTCGCTGCAAATAATCTCCGGATGTCGCTAAAGACTGTCCGGAGGCCATATCAATGGAACCAATAATGCCCAGTGGATCAGCACTTAAAGAGCGAATTCCCACTCGCCAGGGGACCTCCGGTGCCCGTTGGCCTGCCACTGATACGGAGGATGTGCCAACCGACACCACCACTGCGGATAGCCCCAATTCTAGGGCCCGCTCGCGCAGTTCATCCGCCACTACGCCTTTGGCGATATAGCCCAGGTCAAGACTGCATCCGGCCGCCAGCAAGAAGCGTCCATCAATGGTTTGCGTGAGAGCTCCCGCTGCGCACTGCGCGCGAGTTGCTGCTACCACCGCCGGGTCGGGAAGAGGGCGCTGTATTCCTCGCGCGAGGTCACGGAGCCACCCGCGCACATCCCACAGTGCCGTCAACGCTCCGACGGTGGGAGAAGCCACTTCGCCGGTGGCGTGCGCAAAGTACAGTGCCTGGGCAAGTAGTTGCTGTGTTTCGTCGCTGACTGCCACAGGTGTACCGGTGCCGGCAGAGGCATTGAGCTGACTCACCTCGGAGGTCGGAAGAAATTTCGACCACTTATATTCGCGATCTAGGGCGAGTGCTGCGAGCGAATCGGCGATTTGTGCACGATTAATATCATCGTATTCGTAACCGGTACCGGTTACGTCAATAACCGTTCCCATAGCGGGAAAGGAGGTGCGGAATAGTTCAGCAGAATGTCGTAAACGGGCTCGTCCCTCGGGTAGCAATGCAGTTGTCCGTGAATGTGTCAGCGGAGCCTTAACATGCTCGCGAACCACTCCTAGTAGTCGCTTTCTTCCAGGTCGAGACTCGGCATATTGATAGAATCGGCCGCCCCGTCGTCATCAACGCCTTGGGCTTCATGGACCGCGCGCACAGCCGCTTGAAGAAACTGAGAGTGAGCGACAGTAGCGCCGGAAATTACGTCAACGGCCATCGGATCTTGGACATCAATAAGCTCTTGCGAATACTGCTGGTAGGAAGCTACCGCGGCTTGTGCTCGCTGATAAAACTCGGCATTTCCGATTTCGCCGGCAGTTGTTTTGCCGTAGTCTTCATCTTTCACGGTTCCGTCGGCAGCTACCGTCTGGTAGGTGGAAGCCGTAATTTTACCGCCTTCTACGGTGATGGTAACGGTCCCGATGGCTCCTTGCTCATCCGGATTTGATTGCCCCGTGTACTGTCCGTCAGCCAGGGGAATACTCATATCTACCAGTTCAGGGGGAGAGCATGCGGCCAGTAGGAAAGCTCCGGCCAATCCCAGACCGGCCAGGTTAGCGCGTCGAAAAGCCGCTGCTCGATCCATATTAGTGAGCCTCCTGCGATGATGTTCCAGCCAGTGGTGTTGTGGCTCCATTACGTGTTTGGCTGACGATTCGACCGTGGTCGAGTCGGACGGATCGTTGCGCTTTACCCGCCACCGTCGCGTCATGGGTGACCACGATGAGGGTCGTTCCGTCATTATGCAACTGTTGGAAGATATCCAGCACAATATGCTCATTGGTTTCGTCGAGGTTTCCGGTTGGTTCATCAGCCAATACAACCTTCGGATAGTTAATGAGCGCGCGAGCCACGCATACGCGCTGTTGTTCACCACCAGAAAGCTGGTGCGGCAGGTGAGAGGCGCGGTCCGCTAACCCGACGCGATCAAGTGCTTCCAATGCCTCTTTTTCATCGGGAACAGAATGGTAGTACTGGCTGACCATTACGTTTTCAACCGCGGTGAGATGCCCGATGAGGTGGAACTGTTGAAAAACCAGTCCGATGGTTTCTCGCCTCACTTGGGTGAGGTCATAGGAAGTGAGCTGGGAAATATCGCGTCCATCGAGTGTAACGGTGCCCTTACTTGGACTGTCCATACACCCAATAATATTCATCATGGTGGTTTTACCCGAGCCCGAAGGCCCGACAATCGACAGCCACTCACCTCGAGGAACACTGAGATCAACTGCGTCGAGGGCGTGCAAATCTCCGTAGATTTTTGACACTCCAGACAGCTGGATAAGCGGTGATTCATTAGTCATTACATACTCCTTACTCTCCACGTAGTACGAGAGCGGGATCGACATCAATGGCGCGGCGTACCGGAATCAGGCTGGCGAGGGTAGAGATGACAACCGATACCACAATGGTGGCAATAAAAACGAGGGGTTGGAATACGACGGTTCGGTGGAAGACGTTGAGGGAAATAACCTGCGCCAGACCGTAGCCCATGAGGGCGCCGAAAAAACCACCGACAATGCCCAGCACAACCGCTTCACCAAGGAATTCGCCGACAATAGAGCGGTTTCCTGCTCCCAGTGCCTTACGCAACCCAATTTCGTTGCGGCGCTCCGTAACCACGGCCATCATCGTGGTTGATACGCCGATCATAATGAGGGCGAGCACGATAATGGTGATGATGACCATGAGTGAGCGAAGCATATCAAGCACATTGGCATCGGAATGCGTTAAACGTGCCACTGGAGCAGCCTGAATTTCCGGGTGTTTACTCGTAATGTCTTGTGCAATGGATGCAATCGTGGTTTCATTTGCTGCCACCGACAGTTCTGCCACCGTCAGCATATGATCTCTGCCGGTAAGTTCGCTCAAGTCTGCGGAAGCCAAATAGACGAAGCCGTCTTCCGAGCCTCCGGTTTCTAAGATTCCACTAATGGTGACGGGTAAAGACGGTACCTCTAAACCTCCGCCGGGGGCAGCATCGGTTACGGTTTTATCCGCCGGCGCAATCGGTTTGCCCATCTCATCGGTTACCTGCCCGGGTTGGACTTCTCCCCTGGCGTCGGGTTGGCGCGGTTGTTCGTCGGTCATCGCCGGTGGTGCCGCTTCGCCGGCGGCCTCCAGTGACTGTCCAGAGTCGACGAGTTCCATGAGCGTTAACGTATCGCCGACCCCCACGTCGGTAGCTTGCGCAATCTCGCGTCCGATAAGTGCCTGGCCCGGTTGGTGCGGCCATTCGCCGTCAACATACCAGTAGGGATTAATGGCGCGGGCGGCTTCCATATCGGTCCCGACCGCAACGTAGGGCAGATCGTTAATCGTGATGGGCTCATATTCGAGTCCCACCGCTCCAACCAGTAGATCCGCGGGAACTTCGCGGTCAATATCCGCCAAAATAGCGGGGGAGAACCCGCTATCCTCATCGGCCGGCAACACCACGACATTGGCACCGTAGGAGCGCATTTCGCGTGCCATTTGTCGCGGCACGTCGATAGCGATCATGGCGAGAGATGAAAGCGTAGTGGCGCCGATAGCAACCGCCAACATGGCGATGAGAACGCGTGAGCGGCGTCGCAGGATGGATGACAGTACCATCCGAATAAACATCGATCGTTTAGTCATGTCCTCACCGTCCGTGAAGTACTTCCGCCGGCCGTAAACGCAGCAGGAAGCGGATTGCGGGAATGGAGCCAAAGATGACGACCAGGATCACGAGAGCAGCGACGATGCCGGCCACTGCCGGAACGATATTAATGGCGGAATGGAACACCGTATGTCCAATCAGTTGAGCTAAGCCAATACCCGCGCCATAACCAATAAGGCCGCCGATCGACCCAATAATAATGATTTCGGTTAAAATCAGGCCCACGACTGCTCCATCGCGAGAGCCAACCGCTTTAAGCAGGCCGATTTCACGCGCGCGTTCCATCACATTTGCGGTCACCAGGTTAGCGATGGCGAGAGCTGATCCAGCCATCGACAAAATAGTGACAAGAACCATCAGCAGCTGGGTCTTTTCTAAAATCGTTCCTTCCGATTCGGAAACCTGCCGGACGGGGCGAGCCACAGCATCCGTGAGCGCCTCTTCAATCTGGTAGGAAATAGAGGATACATAGGCGGTGCAATACCATAATTCGCGCTCGGAAATCGATAGGCTGTTGGGATTCTTAGCCGCTTTTCGTGCCAGTTCATTATCGGGTGTCGTCAGTGCGGAAACTTCAATCTGTCCCACTGCATCGGGGCGGTTAATGAGCTCTTGCGCCACGGCCAATTGGGTAAAGATCTGCTCATCTTCTTCCGCACCGGTCTGAGCAATGCCACGCACGGTGAGGTCAACGGAGTGACCGTGGTGCGCAACGGAAAAAGTGTCGCCCACAGCGAGGTTATGGTCGCTAGCGAGGGTTTGGCCGACCACCGCACCGTTGGCATCGGTATCAGCGGGCCATTGTCCCTCAATATGCCACCAGCCGCGCAGATGGTCGAGGCCGGTATTGACCACATCTTGACCGGGAACTTCCAAACTGTGATCGAACCACGTGCCCACCAGCGTCGTTTCGTCGGCGGAGTTATCAATGGTGGCGTGAGCGGTCAGCAAAGGAGTGAAGTCAATAATATTGTAGGTCCAGAAAATCGTCTTAATCTTGGGAAGCTCCTCTTCCTTCAGATAAGACTGTTGTTCCTGTGCGTCTTTGAAGTGATACAGGTCCTGCACAACAGCGGCACCCTTGGGACGCACTACAATATTTGCTCCGTATGCCTTCAGTTCCTGATTGACTTTATCTCCCACATCGAACATAACGGATAGCATCGACGTCGCCACCGAAGCGCCGAGAGCGACTGTCAATATAATCATCAGTCGCCGGCCGCGCCCGCGTAGCAATGCTCCCTTGAGCATTCTCCAAAACATCGTTTATCACTTTCCCCTTCGACCAAGACGCCGTGTATGAGCACCCACTATGAAAAGACCGTTGCACTTTCCTCCAGCACTGTCAGGGGGATCGACAGCACCCCATTGCCGACCTCGTAGTCGATAGGGATCGGATTGCACCCACCTTTAAAACCGATGGTGGCAATATTCATCGCTACACTGCACAGTTTGCAGATGACTTGACCGTCCTGCTCGTAATAGCCTGACGGGCCGCAAATTTCACAGGCGTCCAGACCAACACCGTAGGAGGAACCGGCTTTTTGAATCACGATCCATCGAACTTGCACACCGCTTGAGGTGTCATACACGAAACGGTGCAGATGACCATCATTCAGGCGCTCCAACGGGATGACGGCCGCGTCGTCGGTGAGGTCATAAGGTTCAGGCTCCGATAATTCCACCTCTTGCGTCGCATATTTGACCCCGACAGTAAGGATTGCAAGGGAAGCGGTATAGGTGGCAAGGCCCAAATAGGAGCGGCGCGTCATGGATTGGGCTTTCGCGCGTTCGAGGCGCTGCACCGCAGGATTGATGCCAGCGGTGCTCTGATGCCGTCCACGAACCCACAGTATTATCGCGCTCAGTAACGTTATCGCCAGAGCGGCGAAAATGAACCATACTTCGTGGTTAATGAGCCACGACATCGCGCGGGTGGCGTTCAGAGGCAAGTAGATGACGCGGATGGCGTGAAGTAGACGGATAATGAGGAAAATATGCGTCAGCGAAATAATGACGACAAGGGCGGTGAGAATAGGCGGAATCCAAGCGGGACGCGCCTGGCAAATCTTGAGAACCGAAACCGCCGCCACAATAACCAGGGCGAGCCCGCAGACATAACCCAGCACGTTGAGGAAGGTTTCGGTGGAAAAAACTGTGGCTCCGACCGGCACAAATGTTCGCGCTTGCATAAAGACCAACTGGCTGTCGCGAAACACGATGAGAAGCGCCCAGGCGGCCCCCAGTGCCGCTACCAGTAGACGCGGCCTGCGCGCAATCGGGTTGGGAGAAAGAATGGTGGACCTTTCATCGCTTTTTCGATGGGCGGCGAGGGCGCGTAAGGTGCGACGCCCGTAGATCCACACGAGTATCAGCATGATGATGCCAATGACAACGGTTGGCTCGAGTGTAGTGAGAGTAAGGCGCTGGCGATTGAAGCGAATAATCGAATATTCGTGAACAACCATTACCACCAGGGAGATAAGCGCCCCGGCCAATGCTCCCCACAGCACTGGGCGGGGCCCGGGACGAGCCGGGTCCCGCCCAGTGGCGAGGCGGATAGCGGGAAACAGTGCTCCCAGGGTGAGTCCGACCAGCATGAGTGCGCTGACGACATCGACCAACTGTTTGAGCACGGAGAGTCTCCTCGCTTTCCTAGATTACGAGATCAGTCTACCGCTTAGGGTTGGCTTACCACCAAGCTGCTGCCGGATCCCAGTTCCAGTCGGGGAATTCAGCCACGATTGGTTCAGCCCAGAATTCTCCGGGAACACCGGTTTCAGCATCGGTATGGAGCATCCAGCCATTCTCTTCGGGGGAGTGAACGATGAACTGAAGCGTGTAGGTGCCAGCGTCAAGAGCCGGCAGGTTGAGGCCGTAGTGGGGGCCGTCAGAAGCGTTCATCGGCATGAGGGTGCCGGACTGTGCTTCCGAGCCGTCTTCGTTGAGAATCTTGTAGTCAACTGTTAGCCCGGGGATAAAGTCACCCGCACCGTAGCCCAAACCATTGTCAGGAACTGCGGCAATGTCAGCTTCAATGTGCATAGAAGCTTCGGTGTAGGGAACTCCCATTTCCGGTTCCATGGTCACCGGCTGGAAGTACACGGCAGCAACCTTAATCGGACCTTCGAAGACTTCATCTCCAATAGGTTCTTCACGGAAGCCAGCCTCGTCGTCTCCCTCTTCCGCTTCGCCTTCTTCACCTTCTTCGGCGGGAGCTTCTTCAGATGAGGTGGCGGGATCCTTTTCTGCACTGTCGTCTTGTGCGCCGTCCTGAGAGCAGGCAGACATGCCGCCAACCAGGGCGATTGCTGCGGCTGCGCTCGCGAGACGCTTAATTGTTGTCTTCATGAGATTTTTCTCCAGAATCTGTATTACAGGGTTGATTATCGGCCTGCTTCGGCCCGGTTTTTACGCCAGTAACCATAAGCAAATAGACCGATCATCACGACGAGAACCACAGCCTGAGCCGAGAGGTTCTCAACTCGGGGATAGAACCCCAAGAGGTCGATGGTTGGTAGCCCCTCGATTGGGGTTACGGATACGGCATCAGCTTCCTGCAGCTCTCGGATACCCGAACCGGTGAAGGTCAGCGCCAAGATTGCAAGCAGGATGGACGTTGCCAGGAAGAAGGGTCGTAGGGGGATGCGGATACTGAGTAACCGAATGATTGCGTAAACGGCAACGAGGGCGACGATGCCGCTGAGCAATCCAATCCATACGACGCGGGTATTGCCTTCGGCCATTGCCAAAATTGGCTGGAAGAAGAGAATGGTCTCCGCTCCCTCACGCACAACGGCGAGAAAAGCCACGAAGGCAAGGGAGAGTAGTGAGCCCTTCGACAAGGAAGTATCGGTTTTGTCCTTAATGAACTTGTCCCACGCCTGCGCATCCGATTTGCCGAGCATCCAGTTAGATACGTAGATGAGCATGGCAACAGCGACAAGCGCGGTGATACCTTCAATGAGTTCTTGGCTCTTACCGGCTAGGCCGGTCAGTTTCGAAATTGCGACGGCGAGAATACCGGATACCACCAATGCGGCGACGGCTCCTGCCCACACAACCTTCGTCTTATCTTTGTGTCCGGCCTTCACCAGGTAGGCAATAACGGCCGCCACAACAAGCATCGCTTCGATACCTTCGCGCAGAATCACCGTGAAGGCAGCTAGGAAAATAGTCATCGGGGAGGAACCCGCGCCACTTGATTCGCCGGTGGTGCCGTCAAAATCATCAAGCGTATTAGCATCCTCCACCAAGTGAGGTTTAAGTTCCTCAATGCGGGTGGCGACTTCGGAGTCTTTGCCTTCGGTCATAGCCTTCTTAATGAGGGCGAACTCGAGTTCAATGCCCGCAACCCGTCCACCGGATACGCGCGCCATAGTCATCTTTTCAAAACCCGATGTTTCATAGTGACCGTAGTAGGCCTCATTGACCAGATCTTTGGCTCCCTCGGCGTCGCCATCGGCGTAAGTTTGTGCGGCCTGATCGAGTAAGTCGAGCATGGCGGAGGCCGTTTGCCCCCATTTACCGGGACTAATGGCTCCTATTTCTCCGGATGAGGAGCCTCCGTCAAGTTCTTGCGCATCGGTGCTCAGCTGCTGTTTGAGGTTGTCAACGCGTGTATGAACGCCCTCGTCATCACCGTCAGAGATGGCCTTGGTCAGCAGGCCAAAATCCATATTCGCCTTATTGGCATCCGCCCCCGACAGCTGGGAAGCTATCTCTTCCTCCAAGCCCTTTCCAGCAAAAATTCCGTAGCGTGCTTCCTTGACGAGAGCTTTTGCTTGCTCACTGTCACCGGATTCATAAGCAGTTACGGCCTCGTCGAGACGGGAACTCACTTGGGATGCAATGTCGCTCCACTCGCCGTCGGACTCGGCGTAGGCTTGGCCGGCAGGAAGCGCAAAGAAAATGAGAGCCACAGCCAGCGAAAGAAAAGCAACCAATCCATTGCGTTGAGAAAATACGGGACTGAATCGCGTTGCATGTGAAGACGGGATCACATATACCTCACTTCGACGAAAACAAAAGCGCATGACATTCCATGCCATCGCCCTTAATATTAGGTTGCGCTAACCTTACAAGGCAAACAAGTTGCCTAGAAATTCCAGCATTTGTCTACCTTGAGGCGCATCGTGAGAGACAATAGAACCAACTGTGGTAGGGATTAGACACCAAGGTCTCAATTCAGTAACACCTACTATTCGATATGCGAGGAGCAGTTAATGACCGACAACGAATACCGCATTGAACATGACACGATGGGCGAGGTGCGAGTACCGAAACACGCGCTATACGCAGCCCAAACCCAACGCGCCGTCGAGAATTTCCCCATCTCTGGACGCGGACTCTCCGATCATCACATTGCCGCGCTGGGACAGGTGAAGCGCGCTGCCGCCATCGCCAATTACGAGTTGGGCGTGATTGACGAAGCCACCTCCAAAGCCATTCAGCAGGCTGCCGAAGAAGTTATCGACGGCAAACATAACGGTGAGTTCCCAATCGATATTTTCCAAACCGGTTCGGGGACTTCCTCCAATATGAATACCAATGAAGTGGTCAGCACCCTGGCCACCCGCTTCAAGGGCGACAACGTGCATCCAAACGACCACGTTAACGCCTCGCAGTCATCCAATGACGTTTTCCCCACCTCCATACATATTGCCGCCGTGCAGGCTGTTGACGAGGTTCTGTTGCCCAAACTCGACGTATTGGCAACATCGCTAGAGAAGAAAGCGGAAGAGTTCAAAGATATTGTGAAGTCCGGCCGCACCCACCTAATGGATGCGACCCCCATTATGCTGGGGCAAGAATTCTCCGGCTACGCCACCCAGATTCGCTACGGAATTGACCGCGTCAACGCCGCTTTGCCGCGGCTGTGCGAGCTCCCGCTCGGCGGCACCGCAGTTGGCACCGGCATCAACACTCCGGCGGGCTTCTCCCAGCGAGTTATCGAACTCATTGCGGAAAACACCGGGCTCCCCTTCAAGGAAGCCACCAACCATTTTGAGGCGCAAGCCGCCCAGGACTCCCTCGTTGAAATGTCTGGAGCACTGCGCACTATCGCCGTTTCACTGACCAAGATCGCCAACGATCTGCGTTGGATGGGGTCTGGCCCGCGTACGGGTATTGGGGAACTTGCGCTACCGGATCTGCAGCCGGGATCATCTATTATGCCGGGTAAGGTTAACCCGGTGGTGCCTGAGGCTACCGTCATGGTGGCCGCCCAGGTTATCGGCAATGATGCAGCTATCGCTTTTGCCGGAGCACAGGGTAACTTCGACCTCCTCGTCATGCTCCCGGTAATGGCGCGCAACCTACTTGAATCGATTAATATCGTCGGCAACGTATCAGAGGTCCTTGCCGAGCGCACGGTTGACGGGTTAATCGCCAATGAAGACCGTTGCCGCGAGCTGGCCGAATCGTCGCCGTCTATCGTGACGCCGCTGAACCGCATTATCGGTTACGAAAATGCGGCCAAAATTGCCAAGCACTCCGTTAAGGAAGGAATGACTGTTCGCGAAGCCGTCATCGACCTCGGATTCGTGGCCAATGGTGACATTACTGAAGAGCAACTCGATACTGCTCTCGACGTGGCGTCGATGACACACCCGAAGGAGGACTAATTCAATCCAGTCGCGGCTACTACCGGTAGCGGTGACGTGTCCGGCCCCGAGTTCTGTTGGAATCGGGGCCGGAAACTCTGTCACCCGTCGTCGGAAACTCAGCTAGTTCGCGGTAGAGCGAAGGTTGCATGCCGGTGGCTAAGTCGCGATAGTCACTACCGGCATGCCGGGAGCACACAGCGTTAAAGCAGCGGCGAGACTATAGGTGATAACAGCCGCCTCAGCTTTCTCGCGCTGTGGCTCCCAGTCGAAATCAGGGAGAAAAGCACGGGCCACATTGATTGCCAGCGATGCGACGATTGGTGCCGCCCACAAATCGAGAACAAATGCCTGAGTTTGTCCATCAAAGGCTTCCG
Organism: Actinomycetaceae bacterium; assembly: GCA_030537795.1. Taxonomy (GTDB): domain Bacteria; phylum Actinomycetota; class Actinomycetes; order Actinomycetales; family Actinomycetaceae; genus Gleimia. Next base: position 16,985 of record JAUNVE010000015.1, on the reverse strand, counting down.
CGATCTGTTGGCGTGACACCTGCGTATGTGCCACCAGATTGATAATGATCATTTGTTCGTGATGCGAACCCAGTAAATGTTCAAGATGTGCACCGGCGTCGCGAAAAGAGGCTGCCAGTTGGCGGCCCGGCAATGCGAACCCCGTGAACTCGAAGCCGTCGGGCAAGGTAGGCAATGAGTCGCCAGCGGCCAGTTCTTCAATGGCGGAAGATGCCAGGTGGGCAACGTCCAAGATAGGACGCATCCCGTCCAGTGCGCCGCATCCGGACCCGTGTTCGGAGCTGGCCGTATGGATAACAGGTGTTAAGCCGGCCTCCTTCACCTTATGCGGTACTCGCGATAAGACACTGGGCAGATCACACGGCGCATTTTGCTCGTGTAACAGGTGTAGGCTAGCTACAAGTACTGACATGGGGCCGCCTGCTATGCACACTCCCGACGGCCAGCCTGTGTCATCTGGACGACCATCCATACAACGAAGGCGCGGAATTTGCGGAACTGGAGTGCTAAAGTCTCCGCCTTTAACACCGGCGACAAAACCGGTAGGTAAAGGAGTCGTTGAGCGAATAGATCCCACTGCTTGAGAAGACAAGGTCATCATGTTTTCACTTCCAATCGCTGTTCTTGGCAGCAGGGATGACAATCGATACCGCCTTGATTAAATTGGACCACTGATGAAAAAACGACGCGCCGAAAACACCGATCACCGGCCTTTGCAAAAACAAGCAACGCCGGCGGCTCGACGTGCCCGAGTAGCGGTAATGGCATTGTTTTTCTCTAACGGTGCTCTCTTTGCTAACTTTGTTCCTCGGTTTCCACTCCTGAAAGATGTATTCGAACTAGATCCCTCCGAGTACGGCCTCGTTATCGCCGCTTTTCCACTGGGCGCCATGATCGGAGGGCCGCTCGCGGGCTTCCTCGTCAGACGGCTGAATTCCGCTCGCGTAGCTGCCCACGGCACCATCTTGATTGGAGTATTTTTATTTTGCGGTGCAAGCCTCGTCACCGTCAGTAGTAACCGCGAAGGCCCGGCTTCCATCGCAACAGTAGCGGCATTTGCTGTTATCTACGCATTTGCCGGATCAACAGATGCCATTGTCGACGTGGGACAAAACGCGCACGGATTCCGGGTGCAACGACTCTACGGCCGATCGATAGTGAACGCTTTCCACGCCGCTTGGTCAGCGGGGGCGATGACCGGCGGACTCATGGGAATGGCTGCCACGGCTCTGCGAGTTCCGCTTGGCTGGCATATCGGCTCCGTCGCCCTACTGTTTTCACTGGTGGCCATATGGGCATATCGACGTACCCTACCCGGACGCGACCGCGTGGGCGCGATGGAAGAGCAGCAGCTGCACCGCGTTGAGGTGCGACGCTGGCCGACACTTATGGTGCTGACCATACTCGTTATCATGGCTATTGCCGGCGTGTCCGTTGAAGATATAGCCACCACCTGGTCGACGTTATTTATGCGAGACTACCTCGCCGTATTGCCGTCACTGGCCGCCAGTGCTTACGTGCTCATGCTGTTTTTCCAACTCCTGGGGCGGGCTACGGGAGATTGGTTTATTAACCGTTTTGGCGCGCAGAGTACCGTGCTCGTTGGCGGCCTCATCATCCTCATGGGTACCGGAGTAATCGCGCTTCACCCGCATCCGGTGACTACCGTTGCAGGTTTTGCCTTAGCCGGATTCGGCTGTGCGACGACGGTCCCTATCGCGATGAACGCTGCCGACGACTTACCAGGACTTAAAGCGGGAACAGGCCTGACCATCGTGTCGTGGCTGATGAGACTGTTTTTCTTTGCCGCTCCACCAATTATCGGGCAAGTCGTCGAAGCAACCAGCCTGCTTTCCGCTATCCTCATCCTGCCCGTAGCTGGTTTTATCATTGCTCTGTGCGCGGTTGTCCTAGTCGAAAAAAACTCTCCACCGCAGCGAATATAGCTGTTTGGTGAAGCCACCAGCGCCTCCTAATCTCGGTACACTTGGGGAGGCTGGAGCGATAATAGAACTTACCCGCAAGCTCCGGAAGTGGCCATCGACACGGCGATATGCGCATTTCGATGCCAATGACATCAACATCATGGAGGGGGAAGTCAATGGGGAGTCAGGAACTCACGTTGCGGGACTTCCAGGCACGTACGAGCGAAGGAGAGCTCGTGAATCTCGGGACCTACCATGGTCAAGTTGTCCTGATTGTCAATACTGCCACCAGATGCGGACTCGCCCATCAGTTCGCTACTCTTCAACAGCTTTATGAGCGCTACGCTGATGCGGGATTCGCGCTGCTCGCTTTTCCTTGCAACCAGTTTGGTGAGCAAGAACCTAACCCCGATGACGAAGTACTGGAAATATGTCGCAAAAGGTTGAAGCTCACCTTTCCAATTATGGAAAAAATCGATGTGAACGGACCGCATGCCACCGCCCTATTTCAGTGGTTACGGCAAGAAACCGGCGGTATTCTCGGCGACGCCATTAAATGGAACTTCACCAAATTCCTCATCGATAGATCAGGACAAGTAGTTCGCCGTTTTGCCCCGACTACACCGCCGGAGCTTATCGTCCCCGATATTGAGCGGTTGCTGTCCGGATCGCGTTATAAACAGGATTAACTCTCCACCGGTAACGTGCTAGCATCCCAACTCCGCTACCGTGGGCTAGCCACTTATTAGTGCCTAGGTTCTTTCCCACCCGCACTACTCCATGGCCAAAGGTAGCCGCAAAGCGAAACAATAGATAGTCACGGTGCGAGCCAATTACCGATTCACTTCGTCGATGAGGGCGTCTAGGCGCGCCAGCCACGCATCGGCAACCGCGTCAGATGGCATTCGCCAATCACCGCGCGGCGATAGCGCACCTCCGGCAACCACCTTCGGTCCGTTAGGCAGGGCGGATCGCTTGAACTGGCTGGTGAAGAATCGTCGGTAGAATAGCCGCATCCACGAGAGGATTTCCTGCAGCGAGTACTCCACCCGGTCACTGTCAGAAACATTGGCCGGCCACGATCCACGCTCAATCTCACTCCACGCGTGGTGCGCCAGAAAAGCGATTTTTTCCGGCGTAAAACCGTAGCGCAGCGTATAAAACAGATTGAAATCCTGTAGCGCGTAGGGACCGATCGAATCCTGTGTGGATTGAGGTTTTTCACCTTCGCGACGGGGGATGAGTTCGGGGGATATTTCCGTATCCAAAATCGACTGGAGCGTACTGTTAACCTCGGATCCGAAATGATCGGTTGCGATAACCCAACGGATTAGGTGTTGCATCAGTGTTTTTGGTATTCCGGGGTTCACCGAATAGTGCGACATCTGGTCGCCTACGCCGTAGGTGCACCACCCCAACGCGAGCTCGGACAGATCGCCGGTGCCGATGACGATGCCTCGCCGCGCATTAGCAATGCGGAAAAGGAAATCAGTGCGAAGTCCTGCCTGCACGTTTTCAAAAGTCACGTCATAGACTTCTTCCCCGCGGCCGAACGGGTGTCCCATATCTTTCAGCATTTGGGTAGCCACCGGTCGAATATCTAGTTCTTCGATTGTCGCACCAATGGTTTGACATAGTTCGATGGCATTGTTTTTGGTGTGTTCGGAGGTCGCAAAGCCCGGCATCGTATAAGCAAGAATGTCGGACCGAGGTCGCTCGAGTACGTCCATCGCTTTGGCACAGACCAGCAAAGCTTGGGTTGAATCGAGTCCTCCGGAAATACCAATCACAGGTTGAGGATTGCCAATCGCCTGAAGACGTTGAACCAGCCCCGCAACCTGGATGTTATACGCCTCGTAGCAATCCTGGTTGAGCATGGCAGCATCCACCGGTACGAATGGGAACCGGTCAACGTCGCGGCGCAATCCGATATCGGTGCGCGGCGGATCGAGTTGAAACTCAACAATTTCCGGATAATACGAATCTTCACCAGCACCATCAAAGGTGTTCATCTGCTGCTGTTCGCGTCGCAATAGGTCAAGATCAATATCCGCATAGGTTAGTTGTAAACCAGGTCGGAATCGTTCATTTTCGGCTAGTAATACGCCGTTTTCATAAATCAGCGAATGTCCGTCCCACGCCAGATCCGTTGTTGATTCGCCCTCACCAGCCGCCGAAAATACGTAGGCGCAGTGCTGACGCGCGGAAGCAGACTGGCACATGAGATGTCGGTCGCGCGCGCGGCCGACCGTAACCGGGGAGGCCGATAGATTTGCCACGATTGTGGTACCCGCATTGGTGGCATGAGCGGAGGGCGGCACCGGTACCCACAGGTCTTCACATACATCAAAATATAGGCGAAAACCCGGGACATCAGTGGCTTCACACAGCAGGTCGCGGCTACAGACGACCTCCTCACCCGCAATGGATACCGAGGTGAGATCATGCCATTGTGTGCCGGGAGTAAACCATCGCGCTTCATAGAATTCGCGATAATTCGGCACATACTGTTTAGGTTTAACCCCCAGTATCTTTCCGCGGTGAATGACAATAACGCAGTTGAAAGTACGAGTATGCGAACGTACCGGAGCTCCCACTGCAATAACGGGTAGCAGCTCGGCAGATTCATCACGAATATAGGCCACCGCATCGTCGACCGCGTCGAAGAGAACATCCTGGGTGAACAGATCGTCCAGGGAATATCCGGTCAAACTCAGTTCGGGGAAAACTACCAGCGCGGCACCTTCCGCGGATGCCTGCTGCGAGGCGGCAATCACGCGCTGCGCGTTTGTCATCGGATCCGCTAAAGTGACCTCCAATGTCGCGCTACATACGCGCGCAAAGCCCTGATCATATAAGCTGTCAAAGTTCATGATTGCCTCCCGCTGTAACGGAACCATCCCTCGTAATATTACCTATCGACTGCGCGTCAAACTCGCGCTCATAGACGCTAATCAAAGCGGTCCCAAATACGTGGCGTTGTCGAGGCCGCCTATATCACTTCAGTGGCCTCGTTATGTATCCGTATTCGCCGCAGGAACTCGCCAGATGCGCGGCATGTCTGCCAGTGCCCCGGGCACTTACCGCATGGGAAGATACCCGGGGCGCGAGACTTCTACTTAATGAGTTCAACCGCCTGCTGGGCGATGGCGAGCTCTTCATTAGTGGGAACAACCATGACGCGCACCTTTGAACGAGGCGTCGAAATGGTACGCGGCTCTTTTGAACGCATAGCGTTCGCGGTTTCATTCAACTCGATATCAAAGATGGACAGGCGCTCACACAGTTCGCGGCGCAACTGTACGTCATTTTCGCCAATCCCGGCGGTGAATACCAGCACGTCAAGTCCGCCCATCTGAGTTGCGTATGCTCCGACATAGCGGACAAGTCGGTGGAGGAGCACATCAATCGCCAAACGAGCACGTTTATCGCCGGATCCGGCGCGAGCGCGCACCGCCCGCATATCGTTATCCCCGGTTAGGCCTTTGAGTCCAGATTTCTTATTGAATAGGGTATCGACATCATCAACGCTCATACCGGCCACGCGCTGCAGGTGGAAGACGGCGGCGGGGTCGATATCGCCGGTGCGAGTGCCCATGACGAGGCCTTCGAGGGGAGTCAATCCCATACTGGTGTCAACGGCAACGCCCCCGGTGACAGCAGAAGCGGAGGCGCCGTTGCCGAGGTGAAGCACGACTTGGCGGATATCGGTGGTTCCCAAAATCTCTTCAACTTTATCCGACACATACTTATGGGAGGTGCCGTGAGCTCCGTAGCGACGCACTGAATATTTCTCGGCGATCTCCGCGTCGAGGGCGTATGTGGCCGCCTCTTCCGGAAGAGTTTGGAAGAAAGCGGTATCAAATACGACAACGTGCGGGACGTCGGGAAGTAGCTCACGTGCGACGTCGATACCCTTGAGGTTCGGGGGATTGTGGAGAGGAGCCAGCGGCGATAGTTCCTCAATGAGGTCGCGCACCCGGTCATCGACGATAGCGGCGGATGAAAAATGACGTCCGCCTTGGACCACGCGGTGTCCAACGGCAACGATATTAGCTTCTTCAAGTTTGGGCCCCACCTCTTCAAAAAGTTGCAGCACTTGTCGCAACGCTTGAGTATGGTCTTCGACAGCAAGCTCTCGATTTACTTCCAGGCCTCCGGACATGTGGCGGATATGCGACATAGGCTCACCGATTTGTTCGACCAGACCCGCCGCCAGGGAAGCGCCGTTATGCGGCTCGATCAGTTGGTATTTCAGGGACGAAGAGCCGGAGTTGATAACGAGGACTGTTTCAGCAATTTTCATCGGTTGGATCTTTCTATCAGTTAGCCGAGGTAGCGAGAGCTTGGGCTTGTACCGTTGTTATGGCCACGGTGTTAACAATATCTTCCACGAGCGCGCCGCGAGACAAGTCATTCACCGGTTTATTGAGACCTTGCAGAACCGGACCAACGGCAACGGCACCGGAGGTGCGTTGCACAGCCTTGTAGGTGGTATTTCCAGTATTGAGGTCGGGGAAGATAAACACCGTGGCTTTACCTGCTACCGGCGAGCCTGGCATCTTCTTTGCCGCTACCGTCTGGTCGACGGATGCATCGAACTGAAGCGGCCCATCAACCGCCAGGTCGGGAGCCTTTTCGCGGACAATCTCAGTGGCTTGACGCACCTTGTCGACATCCGGACCGGAGCCGGAAGCCCCGGTGGAGTAGGAGATCATCGCCACGCGCGGTTCAACCCCGAACTGGGCGGCAGTCTCCGCGGAGGAAATGGCAATATCGGCCAGCTGTTCGGCGGTGGGGTCAAGAATAACGGCGCAGTCACCAAAGACGTGGACGCGGTCTTTCATCAGCATAAGGAACACTGACGAAACGGTGGAAACACCCGGCTTGGTCTTAATGGTTTGGAAGGAGGGGACAATGGTGTGCGCGGTGGTGTGGGCAGCGCCGGAAACCATGCCGTCAGCATCTCCCATATGCACCATCATGGTGCCAAAATACGACACATCCTGGACCTTTTCGCGTGCCTGCTCGTAGGTCACGCCCTTCTTAGCACGTAGCCGCGCAAACTCGGTTGCATATTTTTCGAGTAAGTCGGGATCCTGCGGGGAGACGATGCGTGAATCACCGAGGTCAAGGCCTAGCTCATTGGCGCGCTGACGAATGGCATCCTCATCGCCGAGGAGAATAATTTTCGCAACCCCGCGACGAACCAGAATATCGGTGGCATGAAGGATACGATCGTCATCCGGTTCGGGCAGAACAATCCGCATCGGATTGCTGGCAGCCTTTTCGATAAGGTCTGACTGGAACATCAGCGGCGTGACAACATCGGAAGGCGCCTGCGCGAGGATGGTATTAACAATGTCGGGGTCAATGGCCTCTCGCACCGCGGCCTTGGCGGCCTCAATCTTCCGCGGAGTCGATAACCGCACCGGACCTCGCGCAGTGGAGGCGGCGTAGGCGGTGGGGAAGGTATCGGAGTCGGTGGTCATAATCGGCAAATCGGGTACCAGTTCGGTAATGAGCTCCATCACGGCGGCAGGGGTAGAAAAACCACCGTTGAGGATAAGGCCGGCTAGATCGGGGGAACCGGGAGCAGCGTGCGCGGCCGCCGCAGTGAGCAGGAGTTCTGGTCTATCTGCCGCCGCAATTACCACCATTCCGTCATCGAGACGCTCGAGTACATGCGCGGAGTTCATGCCGCATACCAGGAGTTTTTCGGCCTCTCGTGAAAGTAGTGACTCATCGCCGGAAATCAAGGTGGAATTCGTAGCCGCTTTCACATCCGATACCCGCGGTGCGGTGAGGAGCGGGATTTCCGCTACCACGTGAACGGGCAGGTCTCCGATAGGGGAGCGGTAGTTGTCGAGAGCATCTTCGGGCGCTCGCGTAACGACTAGGCAGGAGGCCGTAGCGTGTTCGCTTTGCACCGTGGATAAGGCTATCCGACCGGCATCGGCGACTTGCGCCGCAGTGCGGTTAAGTGCGGACAGCACGACGATCATTTGCGCGCCGATATTGGCGCTTACGCGGCAGTTGAATTGGAATTCATCAAATCCGGCGACGCCCTCATAGTCCGAACCGGATACCAGCACCACCTCGACCTGATCGGCGAGTTTGCGGTAGGTGGATACCACGGTGGCGAGGGCGGAGGCTGGTTCACGCAGATATTCGTCATAGGTGAGGGCAGCTTCGACAGTGGCTGGGGTAGAACTCTCGGTAGAAAAAGCATTGAGGAGCGTGTCAGTTTCACGGTCTTTGACCAAAGGGCGCAAAATGCCGACGGATTTACCCTGTTCGACCAAGTAGGATGCCAGGCCAACGGTGACCATTGGCTTTCCGGTGCGCGGTTCGGGCGATGCGATAAAGATAGAACGTGCCATAGTGATAGTTCCTTTCGGGCCGAAACCAGGATTGAAAATACGTCGTTCCTTTTCATGGTAAAGGGTATTGCGTTCGCGCGGGGGCCTTGACTAAAACCTGTATCAATAGTTTGACAGGTGGTCTACTCGTGTGTAGAGGTAGAAATTCGGCTCGAAAATCTTGTGAATTCACCTGCGGCAAGCTCTCCTACCCCCTGCATCTTCTGCCGACTGAAGTCTTTGCGCCGGGGTAGCTACCTGCTTAAGAAGGGGAAATTTAACGCATCTGTCCTTCTGGACCCCTGATAATCGGTCAGGCGCTTCACCACCGAGTGCCGCGTAGATACGCCGGAGTGCTTGATTCGGTTTTCGGCGGTGTCAATGGTTTCTTTGCGGTGACGGTGGATGCGGGCACCTGCAGGAGGCAGGCTCTAAGGAACTAACTGGTTGTTGGCGCCGATGCTTATGCTGAGTTGTGGAAAATAGCGGGCCTGCGATAACACTTCCGGGGTGGCTATGCGCATAGCCACCCCGGAAGTGATGAACGGTATTTACTGGCGAGCTAGATCAGCAGCTCCGATGAGTCCGGCGGGAACGCCGAGCTTGGCGAGGCGGATTTCTGCCACGTTACGGTAGGAGCGAGCCGTCAGGTTTTTGCTGAAGGCTTTTTCTACCGGGCCGCGCAGAATCTCTCCCGCATTCGAGACACCGCCAGCCAGTACGAATGCTTGCGGGTCGAGGATGGCGGCGAGATCAGCCAAACCGATGCCGATCCATTCGGCCACGGTGTCGAGAACATCTTGCGCCGTGGGATCACCTTCCTGGGCGGCTTTGGTTACCATTTCACCGGTAATGTCGTAGGGATTGCCGCCGGCCAGTTCGAGGATTCGAGCCGCGCTAACGGGAGCCACCATGGCGATTTCGCGCGCTTCGTGTACGACAGCCGTTCCCGAGCCATAACGTTCCCAGCAACCGCGTAGGCCGCAACCACAGCGGCGTCCTCCGGCTTTGATCTGCATGTGGCCGATTTCGCCGGCAAATCCGCCGGAACCGCGAATCAGCTGATCATTAATGATAATTCCGCCGCCGATGCCGGTGCCGAGGGTAACCACGACTGCGTCGGTGACGTCGCGGGCAGCTCCGAATTTGAATTCCCCCCAGGCGGCGGCATTGGCGTCGTTTTCGACGACCGTTCTCAGCCCGGTGGAATCTTCGATGCGTTGCTTAAGCGGCTCATTGCGCCAGGCGAGATTTGGCGCGTATACGACCGAGCTGCGCGAGGCATCGCAAAAGCCGGCTGCGCCAATACCGACTCCGCAGACATCCGCCCCTTCGCGTAGTTCGCTAACCAGTTCATAGATGGCGGTTTCGGTGGCGCGCACTTCAGTGGCTGGGGTGCGGCGTAATGCCTTACGAATAACTTCGCCTTCTTCTGTTACTAAGCCGGCTGCAATCTTTGTGCCACCGACGTCGACACCAATCGTTAAGGACATTTCAACCTCACTCAGTCATGTCTTCGAGTTCGACTCCACGTGTTTCGGAAACGAACTTCAATACAAAGAATAGGGAAAGGAGGGCAAACATGGCGTATAACCCGTAGGCGAGGCCGAGGGAGAACTCAGCAAGCGATGGGAAAGTCTGGGTGACCAGGAAGTTTGCGAACCACTGGGCGAAACCTGCTACCGCGAGTGCCGCGCCGCGAATCTTATTCGGGAACATTTCTCCCAGCATGACCCACATGACGGGCCCCCAGGAGACTCCGAAGAATACGACGAAGAGGTTGGCACTTACCAGGGCGATTAAACCGGTACTGGAAGACAGAATCGGTCCGTCGGCACCGACCGGCGCCATGGCGAAGATGACGGCCATAGTGCCCAAGGTGACGGCCATACCTGCCGATCCGGTGAGGAGTAGCGGGCGGCGTCCGAGTCTGTCGACAAGTAGGATGGCGACGATGGTGATGGTTACGTTAATGGTGGCGGAAATAAGGGAGAAGATAAAAGACTGTTCCTCGGTGAAGCCCACCGACTGCCACAGGGTATTGGAGTAGTAGAAGACGACGTTGATGCCGACGAACTGTTGAAAAACCGCCAGCGCAATACCAACCCATACGATGGGTTTAAGCCCCCACGCGGTTCCGCGAATATCTCGGATCGACGGTTTGGTTTCGCGGGAAAGTGACTCTTTAATACGGTCGAGTGAAGAATCAACCTGGGAGGATTCGAGGACTCGTTCCAGTACCTTGCGTGCGGCCTCGGTTTTCCCTGCTGCCACCAGGTAGCGCGGAGATTCAGGGATTAGATAAGCGCCGACGAGGTAAGCAAATGCCGGGATGGCTTCGACCAGAAGCATCCATCGCCACGCTCCCATATTGAACCAGAGCATTTCCCCCGAGCCGCCGGCCACATCGGCCAGGATTTTATTGACGAGCTGGGAGAGGAAAATTCCGATTACGATGGCGAACTGTTGGAGTGAACCAAGACGGCCACGAATATTGGCGGGAGCAATTTCGGCAATGTATGCGGGAGCAATAACCGAGGCTACGCCCATGCCGATGCCACCGATAATGCGGAAGATAATGAGTGTGTAGATTCCCGGGGCGAGGCCGGAGCCGACCGCGGAAATAAAGAACAGCAGAGCCGCGATTTTCATTACCGGGATGCGGCCTAATTTATCAGCCAGTGAACCGCCGGTGAATGCGCCGAAAGCGGCGCCCACCAGGGCAGATGCCACCGCGAATCCGAGCGGAGCTGCGTCGACGTTGAACTGGTTGCGGATGGCTTCGGTGGCGCCATTAATGACTGCGGAGTCGTAGCCAAATAGGAAGCCGGCCAGGGCTGCGACCGACGCGATAAGAATAACGCTCTTTTGCGCGCTCGCGGCTGTTTGGGCCCGCGAAGGAGTGGGACTTGTGGGTGTCATGCGTTCAAACCTCTCTGATTAAACGACCCGTCTTTGGGGGACTCTTTCAGAATGACACCCCGCAACAAAGCTGTCAATAAATGTAAGCAAACTGTAATAAAGGCTACATGAAATGAAAGCAAGCGGTTTGTTGACGAGATGGCGGACAGGTGAAGAATCAAATAGTTGGTGCGTGCGTAAGGGCTAGTGAGACGGCCCCGAGTACATGCGACCGAATTCCGAGAGCGGCCGGCATAAACTGCAGATTTTCGGCGACTCCGCGCACTGCATAGCGGGAAAGAACGGTTTGTAGCGGGCCAATGAGAATGTCGCCTGCCTCCGCCAAGCTGCCGCCGAGAATAATGGCGCGAGGGTTCACAGTATTGGCAATATTTGCCAGTGACATGCCAACCAGACGGCCGGTATCTTCCAAGACTCGAATGCAAGCCGTATTTCCTTCATGCGCCAATTGAATGATGTCTTCAATCGTCACATCTGGCCCAAACACCGGGCGCATAAGTTGCACGATGGCAGGCACGGAAGCCACTGTTTCTAAACAGCCGCGGTTGCCACATCGGCACATGGCGCCGCGCTCATCAATGGTGATATGGCCGACTTCGCCAGCGGAGCCATCCGCCCCGCGATACAGCTGGCCGCCGAGCACAAGGCCGGATCCGATGCCATCGGAGAGTTTCAAATATACGAGGTCATCAATACCCTTGCCGGCTCCCCACACCTGTTCGCCAACCGCCCCAAGGTTGGCGTCATTGTCAAGGTACACCGGCAGACCAAGGGCCTTTTCCGTTGCCTCAACGGCGTCAATATTCGCCCATGACGGCATGACTTGATTCGACGTAATACGTCGTTGCGCCAAGTCGATAGGTGCCGGAAGAGCTAACCCCGCGCAGAGGATATCGGAGCGCTTAATCCGCTGGTTATTCACAAGCGTGTCTAATTCAGAGTTCAAAAGTGCAAGATCGGTAGATCTGCTGTGGGCGTGCGGGAGACTGGAGCGACTATAGGCAACGATGTCATGCGCCAAGTTGGCAATCGCAAGGGTGAGGTGACGGTGCCCCAATTCAATACCGAGCACCAGGCCAGCAGTTGGCACCAGACTGATTTGCTGACCGTGAGGGCCGCCCAGGCTATCTTCTTTGCGAATGAGATTAAGGTCTGAAAGGTCGGACACAATATTGGACACAGTTGACGCAGCTAAGCCCGTCATGCGGGCAATATCGGCTTGCGTCAGAGCCCCTCGGCGACTGAGCGTATCAATCACCCGCTGTCGATTTGCCGTTCTCAGGTCACTTTGGGACCCGCCCCGTGGCGACACTATTCTTCCCATAAAATCATTTCACCACAAAAGAAGTCACTAAGTGAAGACTTTTTGTCGCTATCTCATTGCATAGCGATTGACCATTGTGTGCCGAATCCTTTCAGCAAGGTGAACAACAGCTAGCGAGCGTAGGCAGTTAAAGGATGTGTGGGAATGGTGTAGGCGTGGTGCAGCTGAGGTTCGATGAGCGACGCCAACTCGCCGGGATGTCCATCCGATACGAAGAGGATAGGAGGACGTAGCTTCGCGGTTTCAACTAAATCGAGAATCGGTCGAGCACCGCCCTCCTCAGATTCAACCCAATACACCATCCAATCCGGCCCCATCGGATGGTCCTTCGAAACGATGAGGCGTTTGACCTGGCATCCCGGTGGGAGGGCCGCCACCACATCCTCGTCAAGATCAATCATCTGATGGGGGCCAGATACCCAACGCAATTGCTCCGCTGGAATATCCGCGGGGGAACCCGGACTCTCAATCGACGTCAGTGACGGCATGGTGAAACCGTAGCCGCGGCGCCGCTGTGAAAAGAGTTGAATATGGTCGAGTAGTTCGCTGACTCGCGAGTATTCGCGCTTATCGACCGGTAGCAGCGCATTGGGATTGACCGATAGGTAGGCTGCCGTGGCAAGAAACCACCCCAACGGATCGATCGGATCGGTTAACAGGCCTTCGCGCAGGTAGAGGGCTCTTTTCATTACCTGATCGCGCAGCGGATCATATTTCTTTTTCCGCGCCTTCGCCAAGCGACGATGGTAGCGTTTTTGCGTGGCGGCATAGTCATCCCCGGTATTCCACTGGTCGCCGGGCCAGTTGTGCAGACGCGTGAGTTCTTCTTGCAAAGAGAACCGCTCGCCGGTGTGGCCGCGCTGGCGAAGAAACTGGTCCCACAATTCGATCAGTTCGCTCGCCTGCACAAAAGAATGGGGGATCGGAAGGTTCGGAATGACAGTTAAGTTAGCAGTGGCAGCAAGCAGATTCTGATACCACCGTTCAAACTCCGGTGTCGTAAAGTTCTTGGTATTGCGGATATCATTCCATCGCTTGTCCCGCCGACGACTTTCATGCGCCTGCCACATTCGAGCCAGCGGTTCGCGGATTTTTCGGCGCGGAATCGTGCGGCTCTTCTGCGTATAGAGGTTTTCGATCACGTTAATCGCTTGGAGCACAAGATCAAGTTGGGGCAGTTTCGGTCCGCGCTTACGCCCCAGATCGCGCGGTGAACACCACTGTGAGATGAGCCAGGCTGTGTCCGGGGCGTGAGCGTTGCGCGCGGCCTCGGAAGCGGCCTGCACGTAATCGGCATTAATGGCCGCGATAACCGCCCTGTCTTCGGCGGCGAGCGGAGACAGTTTGCGACGCCCCCACCGACGGATAATCTGCGCCGAGAGTGCCTCACTTGTCTGATTGGGGCTCTTTTTCGCCATATATTCATTGTGCCTGAAAGGTGAAAGGATGACAGCCCAGGCCCGCTCCTGCGTTAGAGTTGAGGTGTGAATAACGAACGAAATACTGAGCGGGCGGCCACGGTCCACCCCGTACTGGTTGTTGATATGGGCGCGCAGTATGCGCAGTTGATTGCACGGCGCGTCCGCGAAGCACACGCGTATTCGGAAATTGTTCCGCATTCGATGAGTGCCACGGAGATGCTGGCGAAAAAACCGGCCGCCATTATTTTATCCGGCGGCCCGGCTTCCGTTTACGAGGAGGGCGCCCCCGGCGTCGACCCACAGATATTTGATGCCGGCATTCCCATTTTCGGTATTTGCTACGGATTCCAACTCATGGCTCGCGCGCTGGGTGGCACCGTGGGACGCACCGGAACACGAGAATACGGTCACACTACCGCTCGCGCTACCGAAACCTCCTCCGTCATCCTGGGGGATGACGCCGATGAACAAACCGTGTGGATGAGCCACGGTGATGCGGTAGAAACTGCCCCCGACGGTTTTGTTGTCACGGCCTCAACTGATGAGACTCCGGTGGCCGCATTCGAGAATGTCGAGCGAGGTCTCTACGGCGTTCAGTGGCATCCGGAAGTCCATCACTGCCAGTTCGGTCAAGCGCAACTCGAACGTTTTCTGCACCAGGTGGCGGGGTTGACGAGGAATTGGACCGCATCTTCCATCATTGATGATCAAGTAGCGCGCATCCGCGAACAAGTCGGCGATGCCCGCGTCATTTGTGGACTGTCAGGCGGTGTTGATTCCTCAGTTGCAGCCGCGTTGGTACATCGGGCGGTGGGTGACCAGCTGACATGTATTTTTGTCGATCACGGTTTACTGCGAGCCGGTGAGCGTGAGCAAGTTGAACGCGATTACGCCGAATCAATGGGAATCCGCGTGGTGAGCGTCGATGAATCTGATCGTTTTCTCAACGCTTTGCAAGGGGTGTGCGAGCCGGAAACCAAACGGAAGATTATTGGCCGTGAGTTCATTCGCTCTTTCGAGGCCGCCCAGCGCGCTCTCGTGGAAGAGGCCGGGCGTGATGGCGGAGAAATCAAATTTCTCGTGCAAGGCACTCTTTACCCGGATGTTGTCGAGTCCGGTGGGGGAGACGGCGCGGCCAATATCAAGTCGCACCACAATGTCGGGGGATTGCCGGAGGATTTAGAGTTTGAATTAGTCGAGCCGCTCCGCGCCCTCTTTAAGGACGAAGTGCGCCAGATCGGCCTCGAGCTCGGTGTACCCGAGTCGATTGTGTGGCGTCAACCCTTCCCCGGTCCCGGTCTCGGTATCCGCATTATCGGCGAGGTGACGCGCCAACGTCTAGAGATACTTCGCGCCGCCGACCTCATCGTCCGTGAAGAACTGACCGCTGCCGGACTCGACCGCGAGATCTGGCAATGTCCGGTCGTGCTTTTGGCTGATGTGCGTTCGGTTGGTGTGCAGGGCGATGGTCGCACCTACGGACATCCCATCGTTTTGCGGCCGGTGTCGAGTGAAGATGCCATGACGGCCGACTGGTCGCGCGTCTCTTTCGATGTGCTGGCACGAATTTCTAATCGCATCACTAACTCGGTAGAGGACGTCAATCGAGTGGTGCTCGACATAACTTCGAAGCCTCCGGCCACAATCGAGTGGGAATAAACGTTTCGCGTCTGCCGATTGCAGAAAACCCGCCGTTGCCTCCATCGTATGCGCGCTAAGCGCTGTCTTGCGCGCCTCGACTCTGCCCCAGCGGGCGCAGTTCATCTCGCGGGCGGCATCTGCCGAGCACGATGGGGCGGCGGCGTGACAGTGGCTACACTGAAAATCGGCCTTCCATCCGGAGGTCAGTGAGGTTTTTGCCCGATGATGGTGTAGAGGAATCGACGGATAGCCACGGACTCAACGACAGTGAATCCATTACTAGCCATTTGTCGCGTGATGGCACGCCTATTTGCCGATCGGTAGTCTCCGGATTTCGCTAACTTAAACAGAATATGGTTATAAACCCACCCTGAAAGACCACCAACGCCAGTATCTGAGAGGATATAGAGTCCACCGGGTTTAAGAACTCGCCGAGCTTCTTGCATGGCAAGATCCTGTCTCGGATAGTGGTGAAAGCTCTGAATACAGGTGACAATATCGAAGGTTTCATCTCGGTAGGGCAGATCATCGGCGAGACCGAGAGTAAACGTCGCGCCGCAAATCTGTTTAGCTCGAGCGACCTCGAGCATTTTTTCCGATAGATCAAGCCCAACATATTTCGCCGGATAGCTGCTGGCAAGAAGATCGATAAAATATCCGGTTCCGCATCCGATATCGAGCAGACTCGCATAGGTCATACCGCGCAAACGGTCAGCAACATCGTGGCAGCTAATCTTCGGATATCGCGAGTAGAAGACCGAAGTGTTGGAATCGTATTCGGGGGCTTGCTTGTTGAAATGCTCTCGCGAGAGGCTAATATAATCCTTCATCCTGCCCTTTCACACTGATGGATAGGACAATCCGACACGCTCGCATAAGAGCAGGTCACACGCCCTTACGGTGCCTATAGCGACCGCCATTTCGATTATGACAACTCGCGCTATCTCGCTCAATGGTTTTTGGCATCGGATTTCGCGGCTCTCGGTAGGATCGTGAGAGATTCAGTACGTCTGCCCGGTTTACGTGTGGAAGGAACAGTTGGTGTCAAAAGACCATCATCTTACGTTAAAGGTTTTGCCCGAGGAGCTGACGGTTTGTCAGGTTAAGTCGCTGGAAGATATTGACCTCGAGGCTTCGATTTATTTCATCGGCAAGACAGATGAAGAACTGTCACTCGTGTGCTCAACCGACTCGGTGCCGGAAGATTCGCTCAACCGAGAAGACGGATGGCGAGCTTTTCGTTTTGAGGGCGTATTAGACTTTTCACTCACCGGTATCTTGGCGCCAATTGCGCAGCTCATGGCTGAGCACGCAATCGGAATCTTCGCGGTGTCGACATTTAATACGGACTATGTCCTCGTTAAGCGGCAAGACCTTGAACGCGCCATCG
>JAUNVE010000058.1:3068-6314 GCA_030537795.1 Actinomycetaceae bacterium | reverse complement strand
AGGGCCGTCACGAAACATTGTGGACTGTTTTGGGTTCGCGTATCCGCGAATACACCGGGCAGTTAGGTGACGTGAAGGGCGCATCTTTTGCGGTATGGGCGCCCAATGCGCAGGCTGTGCGCGTGGTCGGTGATTTCAATTACTGGGACGGCACCGGATCCGCTATGCGTTCGCTGGGAGATTCAGGAGTTTGGGAGCTTTTCATTCCCGGTGTGGAGGTCGGCGCCCGCTACAAGTATGAGATTTGTGGGCCTGACGGAAACTGGATGCAAAAAGCTGACCCCATGGCGCGTGCCACCGAGATCCCTCCCGCAACAGCCTCTGTTGTCACTGATCAATTCCACGAATGGGGCGATGATGAGTGGCTAGAGCAGCGAGCCAAGAAGAATCCTCAAGATGGTCCGATGTCGATCTACGAGCTTCACGTCGGATCGTGGAAGCAGGGGTTGGGTTACCGCGGACTCGCCGACGAGTTGATTCCCTATCTTCAGGAGATGGGCTTTACCCACGTGGAGCTCATGCCGGTTGCCGAGCATCCCTTCGGGGGGTCGTGGGGATACCAGGTCACCTCCTACTATGCGCCCACATCACGGTTCGGAACGCCGGATGATTTCCGCTACCTCGTTGATCAACTGCACCAGGCTGGGATTGGTGTCATTCTTGACTGGGTCCCTGCCCACTTCCCCAAGGATTCGTGGGCACTCGCGCGTTTCGATGGAACAGCGCTGTACGAGGACCCGGATCCTCTGCGCGGGGAGCATCCTGATTGGGGAACACTCGTATTCAACTTTGGACGACGTGAAGTACGAAACTTCCTCGTTGCGAATGCGCTGTACTGGCTCGAAGAGTTCCACATCGATGGCTTGCGAGTTGATGCAGTGGCCTCCATGCTGTATCTCGACTATTCGCGACAAGATGGCCAGTGGCGCCCCAACCAGTACGGTGGTCGCGAGAACCTGGAAGCGATTCAGTTCCTCCAGGAGACTAACGCGACAGCATACCGTCGTAACCCGGGAATTGTCATGATCGCCGAGGAATCTACAGCGTGGCCTGGAGTCACTGCTCCGACGTCGGGCGGCGGTCTTGGATTCGGCCTGAAGTGGAATATGGGGTGGATGAATGACACCTTACGCTACTGTCAAGAGGATCCGGTTAACCGACGCTGGCATCATGGCGAACTGACATTCTCCCTGGTCTATGCATTCAGTGAGAACTTCGTCCTCCCGATTTCTCACGATGAGGTTGTGCACGGCAAGGGCTCTCTCATATCAAAGATGCCGGGTGATAAGTGGCGCAAGTTGGCGGGTGTGCGTTCATTGTTGGCCTATCAGTGGTCTCACCCTGGTAAACAATTGCTGTTCATGGGCCAGGAGTTCGCGCAAGAATCTGAGTGGGGTGAATCCTATTCACTCGACTGGTGGCTGCTGGATGATCCTGGCCACCGCGGTATCAACCAGCTTGTGCAACGTCTCAACGAGCTGTATACCACCTCGCCTGCGCTGTGGGATGACAATTTCACCGGCTACGAATGGATCGAAGCTGGCGACGCTGACCATAACGTCATCTCTTACTTACGCAAGGGAACAACAGAAGATGGGCAACCGGATCTGCTCGTATGCGTCGCTAACTTTGGTGGTAACCCGCATGAGGGTTATCGAGTTGGTCTGCCCTTCGCAGGTAAGTGGGAAGAAGTTCTTAACACCGATGCGGAGGTATACGGCGGCTCCGGAGTAGGCAACATGGGTGAAGTATATGCCGAGGACGTACCGTGGAATGGTCGCCCCTCCTCCGTGCAGCTTCGTATCCCCCCTCTTGGTGCCATCTGGTTGCGTCCTGCTCGCTAGAGTCTTCTTCTGAATAAAGGGCCTGAATGATTGATTCAGGCCCTTTATTCATGTCCTTCGATTCGATGTACCAGAAGCGAAAGTTTCTGTAC
The DNA here is from genome assembly GCA_030537795.1 of Actinomycetaceae bacterium. Taxonomy (GTDB): domain Bacteria; phylum Actinomycetota; class Actinomycetes; order Actinomycetales; family Actinomycetaceae; genus Gleimia. Next base: position 4,378 of record JAUNVE010000058.1, on the reverse strand, counting down.
CCCTTCCCCGGTTATTCGACGCACTCCCTACGAGAACTCACCGACGCACTATACGGGAAGGCAATCGCCCTCATGCGGGCCACACAACGCCAGACCCTCCAATATAACGAAACGGTAACGATTCTAAGATTGTTAGAAAGTTAGTTGAAGTTAATGGATTAACTTCTTAAATTGGATCTCAGTTAATCCATTAACGAAGGGGTTGAGATGGGTGTAACGCTAGCAGACATTGCTCAACGCGCCGGCGTGTCAACTGCGGCCGCTTCACTCGTGCTCTCTGGGCAGTATCAAGGGAGAGTCTCTGAGAAACGCGCAGAGAGCATTCGTCAAATTGCCGAAGAAATGCAATATGTGCGAAATGATCTTGCACAAGGATTACGCACCAAAACAACTCGCACCCTGGGATTCGTTACAGATACGGTAGCAACCACGCCATACGCTGTAGATATGATCGCTGCCGCCACGGCCGAAGCTCGAGCAGCGGGTTATTTGCTTATGCTCATAGAAACTGGCGGCGATAGACGAACTCTTGAGGATGCATTTCGAAATCTCAGGTCGCGCCACGTTGATGGCATTGCTTTTGCACCCATGTATCACCATGAAGTTGCGCTCCCCGAAGATTCAGGTTCCGATGTAATCGTAGTCAACGGATACCCGGCAAATCGCAGTATCACATCTGCTATTCCTGACGAGGTGCAAGGAGCATATGACGCGACCACCTTTCTCCTTGATCATGGCCACCGCCGGATCGCCTATATTTCTGAGTCCTCATCTATTGATGCGGGGCCACTACGCATAGAAGGATTCCGGAAAGCTTTTGAAACGAAGAACCTGCCGGTAAGCGATGATCTCATTGTTCATACCGAGACTGCATACCACGATCGCATTGATGCTGAAGTCGCTGCTCTTCTGAGAAGCCACCGCCCTCCCACCGCATTCTTTTGTTTTAACGATGCAACAGCTATGGGAGTATACCGAACCGCGGCTCGACTTGGACTATCAATACCTCATGATATTTCGGTGGTTGGATTCGATAATTTGGAACTTCTTGCTACCAATGTTGCTCCCATGCTGACCACCGTTCAGCTTCCTCATCGCGCAATGGCGCAATGGGGTATTCAGACCTTGATTGAGTGGCATGAAGGTGGCTTACGTCAAATAAACGGCTCCCCCATCCGATTTGCTTGCCCACTGGTGGTTCGAGATTCAGTGGCAATAGTACGTAGTTAATAACACCAACCAAACAGTTATTTAGGAGACAAGAATGTCTAAAACCCGAAAAATGATGCTACTTCCAGCATTCCTAGCCG
>JAUNVE010000058.1:0-3058 GCA_030537795.1 Actinomycetaceae bacterium | reverse complement strand
CACTTGTGGCGTGCTCGTCTCAGCAAGGTGGTTCCCAAGGCAGCGATAAGATTGAACTGTGGACCCACAATGGCGGAAATGTTGAAGAATTAGCGGTCGTCACAGACGCCGTAGACGCGTTTAACGAACAGCACCCAGATACTACCATCGAAATCACAGCATTCCCGCAGGCGGCCTACAATGACTCCATTGTTGCCGCCGCATCCTCAGGTGATTTACCCTGCATCCTCGACCTAGACGGCCCCATCATGCCAAACTGGGCGTGGTCTGGTTATCTTGCGCCGCTCAATCTTCCCGCGGAGACGACCGACGACCTGCTTGACTCCACTAAGGGTGTATGGAACGACCAACTGTATTCGGTTGGCCCCTATGACACGTCTCTTGCCATTCTCGCTCGCAAGTCGGTGTTAGAGCGTCATCAGATTCGAATCCCCACTCTCGACGATCCGTGGAGCAAAGAGGAATTCGACTCAATACTTGAAACTCTCAAACAAGACACCGAATTTGATTATGCCATCGATCTTTCGGTCTGGGACTCTGCCGAATGGTGGCCATATGCTTATTCGCCGCTACTGCAATCTTTTGGCGGAGATCTCATCGATCGCAAAGATTTTCAGTCTGCCGACGGCGTTCTCAATGGCCCTGAGGCAATAGAGTTTGGCAAATGGTTCCAATCAGTATTTGATAACAAGTGGGCTTCTCGCACACCAACTCAGGACGGTGCCGATTTCCTCCAGGGCGTTGTTCCCATGGTCTATACCGGTGGCTGGAAAGTACTGGAAGCGCAAGAAACCCTTGGTGAAGACGAAATTCTCGTCCTTCCACCCGTTGACTTTGGACATGGTGCCCGAGTGGGTGGGGGTTCCTGGCAGTGGGGAGTCTCTGCTGCCTGTCAAGACCAAGAAACTGCAAATTCGTTTATTGACCACCTGATGCAAGATGAGTATCTCATTCAATATTCGAATACCACCGGCACGTTCCCATCCCGTCCATCAGCAACAGAAAAAACCAAACTGTATGGTGCAGGTGGAGCTTTGGAACCATTGGCAAAGATCGCTGAAAAATACGCTTTGCTTCGACCGCCGACACCCGGCTATGCCGTCATTTCTTCAGTCTTTGATAAAGCTATGCACGACATCATGTCCGGAGCGGATGTCCAAACGACACTTGATCAGGCTGTGAAAGACATCGATGCCAATATCCAATCAAATGATGGATACGGTCTCTGATAACTCCCCTGTGTGTGGGGTGCGCTATGCACCCCACACACAATTGGAGAAACTATGATGGACTCTCACCACGGTCGGATAGCAACCAAACGGCGCCAGAATCTCACGGGATGGCTCATGTCCTCGCCTGCCCTGCTATTACTTCTGCTCTTCCTAGTAATTCCTATTGGGATGACTTTTGCCTTATCGTTCACGAATGCGCGACTTATATCGCCCAACCCTCCCCGCTTTGTCGCGCTGGACAATTTCATTCGTGCATTCACGGATGATCCTACTTTCGTGCGATCTCTTATCAACACGGCACTATTTACTCTCGTCGTTGTTCCCGTCCAATCGGGAATCGCCCTCTGCCTCGCTCTACTAGTCAACGAGAAGGTAAAGGGAGTTACTGTATTTCGGACAATAATATTCATGCCCGTTGTTACGTCAATGGTCGTTGTGTCTATTCTGTGGAGCTTTTTCTACGAAGAGAATGGGCTGATCAACTCTACGTTCAACACTCTGACAGGTGGTGCATGGACGGCAATAGCATGGTTGCAAAACCCCGGTACCGCGTTGCCTGCGATTATTGTCCTATCGATATGGCAGGCAGTTGGACTGCACATGATCATCTGGCTGTCAGGCCTACAAATGATAGACCCTAATCTCTACGAAGCGGCATCCTTAGACGGGGTCAATGGTTGGCAACGGTTCAGATACATTACCTGGCCCAGCTTGAGACCAACCATGGTGTTTATTCTTGTCACTATCACAATTGCGGCTTTTGGCTTATTCGTGCAAGTTGATGTGATGACACACGGTGGCCCCCAAGATGCGACTTCTACACTCGTATATCACGCGGTTCGTAAAGGATATCGGGAGCAGGAAATGGGGTACGGCGCCGCCATTTCGTTACTCTTCTTCATCCTCGTTCTGATGATTTCCCTCATTCAACGGTACTTAACGAGAGAGAAAGATTAAATGACTCAGCATCAAATACAAACTAGTGTCGATGACCGTTTGATCCTTTCTCAAAGTCAGGATCGGAGCTCTCGTCAGTTTTCCATTTTGCGTGGTAAACGAGCTGCATCCCAACGACGAACGGTTCTGGTCTATCTCGGTCTGATAGTTGCGGCGGGTGTCGCTGCCTTGCCACTGCTATTTATGGTGGTCTCCTCTTTTAAAGCAAGCGACCAACAAATATTCGCTGATTTAGGGACCATACGCGCATTTCTGCCACTGGGTGACCTCACGCTGAGCAATTACGCCGGAGCGATGGCTCGTGTTCCAGCGGTACGATTCATTCTCAATACGCTCTTCGTTACGGCCATGATCGTAGTGTTGGGACTCATTGTGAATTCGATGATTGCATTCGCGCTTGCGCGAATCCGAATTAGGGGTGTGAACCTTTTACTCAGTCTCATACTTGCGACGTTAATGGTGCCCTTTGAAACCATAGCCGTCCCCATGGTCTATTGGGTGAGCAAGCTCCCCACAATTACCTGGGTCGAAGACGGTTTTTTGCTTAAGCAAGGGATGTTGAACACCTACCAAGTTCAAATTCTCCCGTTTATCGCGAACGCGCTCGGTATCTTTCTTTTCTATCAGCACTTTAAATCGATACCTAAGGAATTTGATGAGGCTGCGCGAATAGATGGGGCAAGCTGGTTCACTATTTATCGGAAAGTGATTGTTCCTTTGTCCGGACCAACATTTGCGACAGTTGCAATCATTACTATGCTTCCTGCTTGGAACTCCTATTTATGGCCACTGATGGTTATCCAGCAAGAAAACCTGCGGCCTGTCTCCGTCGGAATGCAGTACTTTTTCCAACTCAATCCCGACTGGGG